>NZ_JBYTAV010000002.1:160286-290379 GCF_058788535.1 Undibacterium sp. FW305-107 | reverse complement strand
TGATAGCTCAGTCGGTAGAGCGACGGACTGTTAATCCGCAGGTCCCTGGTTCGAGTCCAGGTCGGGGAGCCAAATTTGTAAAAGCAGAGTTACTTGCTAAAGCTGGTAACTCTTTTTTTTCCGCCGGATTTGTCTGGCAGGACAGAAAAAAGCAAAATCCTGATAGGGTTTTGCAGCAAGAGATTGAAGTGAGCAGTGAACTTGACAAAAATCACTGCCAAAAAGAATGTTGTAAAAGTTTAATGAAGATCATTGCATCTTCTATTCCCTGATAGCTCAGTCGGTAGAGCGACGGACTGTTAATCCGCAGGTCCCTGGTTCGAGTCCAGGTCGGGGAGCCAAATTTAGAAAAGAGTTACTTGCCAAGGCCAGTAACTCTTTTTTTTCCGCCCTGCCCTCCAGGCATGGCAGACTAGTAGCACAGAGTTTCAAGAGCCATGCTTTTTATGTACGCGGCGTAAAAATAGTGGCTAGTAGCAGCTCAGATGAACAAATACCGGTTGACGTACTATCCCGGGCAAAGAAAATCGTACAAGCATTTCCCCCTCTCCCGCAGCAAATCCCACAACGATCAATTCAAAAAGAGCTCAGACAATATATTGGTCGGCACGGGCTGCATTAGGCATTAGTCGACATCGCCTGGCTCTGGCGCCACCTTACTGCCGAAAATCATCGCTCTGGCAAGGTTCTCACGATGCTGCCAACTGGTGAGTACGACACCCAGCACATGCAAGCCTATCAAGCCCACCATGGTCCAGGCAATGGCGACATGCACACGTACTGGCCAGGCATAACCCCACAGCATATCTGTACCCATGGCCCAGCCTGTCAATGCCAGCAAAGCCACGCAAAGCAGAAGTGCAGCAGCCATCCAGCCACCCAGGGGATTGTGGCCGATATAACGTGGTGCTTTGGAATTGATGACGAGGCGTAAGTAAGCGAATGTAGCCGATGGCGATTTAAGAAATTGAGTGAAACGTGCGTAGCGGTTGCCGATACCACTCCACACCAGGCGCATGAGGACTAACAAGCCTGCGCCATAGCCCACGTACTCGTGGACTGGCCCGATCTGAGCACTGGTGATCCAGGCGACCACAATAGCGGCAACCTGCGCCCAATGTATCAGGCGCACGGGTAAATCCCAGACGGGCACGTCCCGAGCAGACACGTCCCGAGCAGACACGTCCCGAGCAGACACGTCCTGAACAGGCATGTCCCGGACCGGCAGCTTATTCTTCAACGCGTTCGAATGTGACCGGGTTAAAGAATGCCTCTACACGCTTGCCCTTAGGATCTTTGGCGTACACCTCATAGCAGCTGGTGGTTTTTTCCATGCGACGGATTTGCCAGCCTTCCTTGGTCAGCTTTGCTTCCAATTCTGTATGCGGGCGCCATTTTTCTTTTGGCTCGTTGGTGCATTTGACATCACCATGAGCCCAGGCACTGCCAGATGACATGGCGAATACCAATGGGACAAATGCAGCAAAAATGGATCGTTTGATTATTGTCATGGATGGCTCCTGATAAGTTAAAACAAGTTTAAGTAATAGCCCAGCGGCGCAATAAATTATGATAAATACCCGTGAGTCTTAAGAGTGCGTTATTTTGCGCATCGACCAGTGGGGTCAATTTCTGGATGGCTTGATCAAGATCGTACAGCATGGCACGCTCAACGTCGTCACTGACCATGCTTTCTATCCAAAAAAACGAAGCTACCCTTGCACCCGCCGTCACAGGCGTTACCCTGTGCAGACTGGATGAGGGATAGAGCACCATGTCACCAGCTTCAAGCTTGACGGTCTGCGCTCCAAAATCCGTTTCAATTTCCAGCTCTCCGCCATCATACTCTTCAGGCTCAGCCAGGAATAAGCTTGCCGAAATATCGCTGCGCAAGTTTTGACGGGTGCCGGGCATCATCATCACGGCACTGTCCACATGCAGCCCATATCCACCACCATCCTGATAACGATTGAATTTTGGCGGGTAAATTTTTTGCGGTAAGGCAGCAGAAATGAACACAGGATGCTCACCAAGTTTGCGCAGGATATGGTTGCCCAACTGAATCGCCAGCTCCGAATCGTCGTCTATCTGCAAATTATTTTTGACTTGCAGCGCGAGTGTGCCGGCTGTGCGTGCGCCACTCTGCCAGTCAGCCTGATCCAGATGTGCACGGAACTGCCGGACTTCATCCTTACTCAGGACACCTTCAATCACATTTAGCATAAGCCTGCCTTGTCTTCCATCAATTCATTAACAGTGCAGCAAAGCACCACTATCAATATCAGCCAGCGTAGCGCATCCAGCCTGGGCCATGCATATCTCCAGCTCTTCACGCAACAGCTTGATCATATGCGCCACACCCAGAGCGCCAGCAACACTAAGCGCATACATTTGCAGGCGACCGATCAGAACAGCATTCGCTCCCAAAGCCAAAGCCTTGAAAATATCAGAGCCGGAACGGATGCCACCATCCAGCAACAAAGGGAAATCGCCGCCTACCATAGCGCGGATTGCAGGCAGCACTGACAAGCTGGCTGGTGCACCATCCAGGCTACGGCCACCATGATTAGAAACAACAATACCGGCAACACCTGCTGCTTTCAGTGCCAGCGCATCATCAGGATGCAAGACACCTTTTACCCATACAGGTAAAGATGTCTCTGCCATCAGCCAGGTCAGATCAGACCATGTTGGCGCCGCACGCATTGCCCCCTGAAAAATCCGGCTATCATCAGCGGAAAGTTCAACAGGGTTGCCCACATTGATCTCTTGCAGGTTCACGGCCACACAATCGGTTGGCATGCAGAATCCGGCCTGCAGCGCGCGTGCGCTAGCCACCTGTATCGATGCATCCAGTGTTACGACGATGGCGCTATAGCCAGCCACTTCAGCCCTTGCCAGCAATTTGCGCGTATCGTCACGACTGGATTGAAAATAAAGTTGAAACCATTTATGCGGCCCGGCAGCATGCGCTACATTTTCCAAAAGACTGGATGACAAGGTGCTGCAGACCATGCAGCTATCCGTGGCTCTGGCAGCCCGGGCGGTATCAATTTCACCAGCAGGATGTGCCAGCTTTTGAAAAGCAACTGGTGCTAACAAAACAGGATGAAGAAAAGTTTGATTGCCCAGCGTGACTTTGGTATGTCCACCGGTGACATCGCGCAATACGCGCGGATAAACCGACCATTGCGAAAAGGCTGCCAGGTTGGCAGCGACAGTCAGGTCACGCCCACTACCACCAGCAACGTAGGCATAGCTTGATTCTGCCATGATACGCTGTGCTACAAGTTCATAGTCTTGAGCACAGCGTATCTCTGGTGGAATGACAGGTGTGGATGGGTTATTCATCAATGAAAATTATCAACAAAGAACCCTTATTTTAGCTGAATCAAAAGAACCCACTCCCTATAGATGAATGAGTTCTTGTTTGCCGTCAATGGATTACATTTCGTAGTTCAGCGTAAAGCGTACTGCGCGTGCATCACCTTTATACAGGAATGAGCCTGAACGATAAACTGCTGTGTAGTAGTCCTTGTTCGTGACATTCAATACATTCACACGGACATCAAAGCGACGCGAGAAACGATACGCAGCAAATATGTCATAGGCAGTGAATGAAGGCACAGGTTGCGAACACTGGCCAGTTGCGGTGTAGCCCGCTGCAGTATCAGGCTGCCCACCGCAACGATCACCTTCATGACGTGCTGCACCACCAAACGAGAAGGCATTCGTCAACTGGTACTTGGCCTGCGCAGAGAAAGTTTGCTTGGCAAAGTTACTCAAAGGATTACCGATGTTCGCAGGAGTTGCAGAAGCCAGTACTTTGGAATCCAGGAACGCTGCACCGAACTGCACGGACAAGTCTTCTGTCAGGTTCCCACTCAGGCCAAATTCAACGCCCTGCACGCGGTTTTTACCTGTGTTGAATGTACCGACTGTGTCGTAGTTGGCACCTTCCATGACGTCAGACTTCTTGGTCTGGAACAATGCTGCTGTTGCCAGCAGTTTGTCATCCAACAAATTCCATTTCAGGCCCAACTCATAGTTGACCGAAGTTTCTGGCTTGGCACCAGCGATCTGGTTTTGATACAACACCGCACCACCATAACCACTGCTGGTACCAGAGTCAGCTTCACCACCATTGATATCTTGCGCACTGGCGATAGAACCGTAAACGATGAGTTTAGGAGTTATCTTGTAGCTCAGACCAAGATGACCATTCAACAGTGTGTCTTTGTAACCATAGCTGCCAGTAATAGCGCCAGTTGTGTTATTGCGGCGGATCAGATCCAGGTCAAATGAATCGGCACGCAGACCACCGAAAGCTGTGAATTTGTCTGTCAGGTCGACAGTATCCATCGCGGTCAGCGCCAGCGCCTTGATATGCCAGTCCTGGTTCCAGCCCAGGCGCGCATAGTTACGGCCAGAGAGATTATTCAAGTTGGCAACTGGCGTACCATTGCTGTCGGTGAAGCAATAGCCATTATTGGCACCAACACCTGCAGTGGTTTTACAGTTGAATGTGCCAGTATTGGTAATGCTATAAGTGCCTGATACAACTTTGTGATCAGCATATTCTGCACCGAAGATGAACTCATGCTTCATGCCACCGATCAGCTTATCCCAGCGCAGATTACTCTGGTGAGCAAAGTAATCGATATCTTGCCAGCCAGTGTGGCCACCATCAAGGACGCCCGTTGTGTAAGCCACACCTGTGGTGCCGTTATAACGTGTTGCAGAGGATGCACCTGTTGTGACATAGCCATTATTGGATTTGCCATAACGCGTCAGGCTGGTGAGCTTGAGATCAGGGGCAAAAGCCAGGTTGACACGGGCAGTCAGCGTGTCAACATCAGATTTGAGGAAGTCATTTGCTTGTGCATAGACTGGTACATTTGTTGCCGGTACGCGATTTGGCACTGTCCCTGTCAGGTAGTAACCCAAATCTGGTGATGTATCTTTGGTACGCAGACCATAGTAGTCAAGTGTGACAGAGAAGTCCTTGCTGGCTTCATACAAGCCGGACAATGCGATACCCTTGCGTGAACGGTTGGATGGTGAACGGCCTGGTACATCTTCATCGCCGTACAACAAGTTGGTACGCAGCGCGAAATTGTCTCCGAAACCTTTGTTGATATCAGCAGTAACACGTTTTTGTGAATCACTGCCTACGCCTACCGAAACACGTTCAAAATCGTGATCCAGGGTCGCTTGCTTGGTGATGGCATTGATCGCACCGCCAGCTGTACCGCGGCCAGCAAAACTTGAATTTGGGCCTTTGGAAATTTCCAATTGCTCAATGGCGAAACTTTCACGTGTCGACATACCTGGGTCACGCAAGCCGTCAACGAAAACATCGCTTCGTGCTTCCTGACCGCGAATGATGTAGCGGTCGCCGAAGGCATTACCGTTTTCACCAGTACCCAGGGTGATGCCAGGCTGTGCGCCCAGCACTTGTTTCAAGTCCGTCAGGCCAGAGTCATCAATAGCAGAGCGCGTCAATACAGAGATAGTCTGTGGCGTTTCTGCCAGTGGGCGGGTGTGACGTGAATCGGCAGAGGATTTTGCCTTATAAGGGGCACCCACTTCCGCATTGGGATTGGACTCGCGCCTTTTACCCAGGATTTCCACTTCTGGCAGCTTCTGCCCATCTTTTTGTGTCTTGGCAGCTGGAGGCGTTGTATCTTGTGCCGTCGCAAGCACAGGCATCAACATCGCACTGGATATACCCAATGCCAGAGTCGTTTTCTTCATTGAGCTAAATACCGGCTCGTCAGTATCACGTAGGCTTTTTGGCTTTTGAGCTTGCGAATGTTTCATGTAGATCCTTGATTGCATGGAGCAAAATATTATAAATAAGATATTAATTTTGTAGCTCGGTACAGCTAATTACAAACTAATACGAATGATATATATGTTGACAATGAGAATCAATATCATTCACATTTCAAATGTTAAATACTTATACTTTTGTGCAAATCCAGGAATTTAGGCGGATACATTTATTGTTTGCCGGTCATCTGACTACGCCGGGGGCACTTTGGCAGCGACAAATACGATTTGAAATTATTCAAGTCCTGATTAAATCAAGAAAAAAAGTTTGTGGACGGATACAATAAGCACCTCCCATCAAAAGCTAATTTTTTCCGACTTTGTTCACATTCTGCTCTTGGCGTCACGCCTTCTTTTGTTTGCTCATCTCCCTGACTTCAGGCTTTTGCAATACGGCAATAGCGGATAGTTGTGCAAACACCCCTGCACCAATACGGTTTTTATTAAGCTTTGATGATGGCCCCAGTGCTGTACAGCCAGATAATCCAACTGAGAAAATATTAAGCACTTTACAAAACAATCCTTATCAGGCTGGTATCAAAGCTATATTTTTTGCCCAGACAAGGGCAGTCAACGGCGGCGGCACGGAATTTGGCAGAACTTTACTGAAACGGGAAGTGGAAGCAGGTCATCTGCTGGCTTTTCATACGGGTACGCCGCGACATTCCAATCACCGCTATCTGAGTGAAGAAGAATTAAAAACCTCACTTGAGTTGGGCATCGCCGACTTGAGTGGCATTACGGGTACGGCGCCAAAACTGGTACGCCCGCCCTTCTGGAATTATGATGCCCGTACCCTTGATACCTATCACAGCCATGGCTTGCAAATGCTGCTGACTGATCTGAGTGCAAATGACGGCATTATCTACGGCATCAACTTCAGCCTGACCAAACGCCGTAATATGCGCAAACTGCTATTGGCCACCCGTCCAAAGTGGTGCCAGAATGAAATGCCCTCAGTAGATGGTGTAACACCCATTGTCGTCACCTTTCATGACATCAATCCCTATACCGCCAATCATATGGAAGAGTATCTGGAGATACTTTTGGATGTCGCTAAAGAACTGGAAATTCCCGTCAGTGAAAAGCCCTTCTACGATGATCGAGACGAACTCGAACGTGCTGCCATGGCAAGGGTAGTAAAAGACGCCAGCAACGCTCCAGAATTGCCAGGCATCTGGAACTGGCTCTGGGGTTTATTTCGCTGACAAAGTAGTAGCCAGAAGCTGCGGCGCTGAGCTCAATAGTTTAGAACTACACAAAGTGATGGACAATTCAGGATGTGGCAAGTGCAGGCATTGTGCGCTTGCCTGATTGAGTTTGATTTGCGCTTCTTTGGTAGTCCACAACTGATAAAAATCATGCATACGATTTCCCGCATCCTGTTGCGCTAACCAGACATTTTCGTCTGCATTAAATGCCTGCAATGCCAGGGCGAAGAAATCGCGTTCCGGGTCCAGCACTTCAATATCCAGGCCCAGCTTGCTACTGACGCTGACAGCACAAGCAACCCAGGGGCCGCTATGCGAGAGGCTGAAACCGACATCACTTAATTCTGGCTGACCGAGGCGAGGCGCATTACCGGCTTGCTCGATCAATTCCAGTTCTGTGGTTGGCATATCCAGTAAATGAGCCAGTACCTGTCTCAAAAGAATACGGCCAGCCAGGAATTGCTGCTGACGCTCAGGACGAGTAAAGCGCTGATAACGCTGCACTTCACTTTCTGAGAGCCAGGGTAAAAAATTCGCCAGGCCGGAATCTGTCAAGGTATGCAGGCTGAACAGGTAAATACTTGCTTCATCAGACTGAGTTTTCATACCTTGTACCGCTCTGGCTGTTGAGTGGGTGGTTTAACGCAAAGCCTTGTCATCAGCCCCGGTCGGGCCACCGACAGCAGTGCTGTAATTGCTGATCACATATCCGCTGGCCAGATTGGCGACACGGGTCAGCATCAAATTATCATGCACGCCAAAAACAAACCCCGCTGCCATGGCAGCTGCGCGCTGGAAAAATTCTGGCCTTGCCACTGAATTGCCTTCGGTATCAGTCACATTCAAACGCAGCAACACGCCTGAGCTGCCTGCCAATGGCCCCAGCAAGACACGTTTGGCACCATGCTGAAACTGTATTTCCTCGACTACGGGCTGGATGACCAAGGTGCGGCCATTGGCTGGACGCTTATTCCAGCTTTCCAAAGGGCCAGCCAAATCTTTCTGGATATTGTCATTGATTTTAAGCAGCCCGGAAATATCACCACTATAGCCATCTTTGAATATCGCCGGTTTCACTATAATGCGACCAAAGGAAGCAAATGCTTCTTTGGGTGCGGGATTCTGAGTTGCATTCGCTTTTACAGAAGTAGCACACCCCTGCAATAAAGCCAGAGCAAATATTGCAGATAACAGCAAACCACGTTTTAATACGACACTCATAAATACATCCTTGATATAAGAGGAAGAGATATGACAGGCATATCCCTTTCTTCATTTATGCCCACTGTGATCAGATAATTTGGGGCAATATTTTTTTACTTGTTATCTATTCTGACAAAATCACCTTTGAGTGCAACGCCTGCCATGATGGCACCAACGTGGCATTCAAACTCGGCTTCGCTTGCATATTCAATGTTGTCATAGTTGCTGACGATATTGACGACTGCATTTGCCCCCAATTCTTTTGCACGTTTTTGCAATTGCAACATGGCAGACAAAAACACCCAGTTACAGGCCTTTGCATCTGATTTACCAAAAGCATTGGTTTTCAGGCTGGTTTTATCGCTGGCAAGTGTCTCCAGAACTACTGGCCCTGGCTGTTTGCCAAAATAAAATTTGACTGAATCGCCCAAACGGCTTTGTGCATCATTGGCGTTCATGGCACCGGAGAGAGGCAACATGACTTTTCTGTCTGCGGCCTGAACACTGCTCATACTTGCCATCATCGTCGCCAATACAATTACTGCTGAAATTACTTTTTTCATTCTGGTTTTCCTTATTTAAGTACAGGCCGCATCTATGGTCAGCGGTATTTTTTAAAAATCAGCGAAGTATTTATTCCACCAAAAGCAAAATTATTCGACATTACATATTCACAATCTATCATCCTGCCCTCATCCCTGATGTAATCGAGGTCTGCGCATTGCGGGTCAAGCTCTTGCAAATTGATCGTGGGAGCGAACCATCCCTCGTTCATCATTTCTATACTGATCCAGGCTTCCAGTGCACCGCAGGCACCCAGGGTATGCCCCATATAACTTTTCAGTGAGCTGATGGGCATGGTATTACCAAACACTTGCACTGTAGCCTGGCTTTCAGCGATGTCGCCCTGCTGGGTACCGGTGCCGTGGGCGTTTACATAGCCAATATCAGATGCCTGCAGCTCTGCATCTTCCAGCGCCAGTTGCATGGCGATTTTCATGGTCTCGGCATTTGGTTGCGTGACATGACAGCCATCGCTATTGGTGCCAAAACCGACCAGCTCGGCATGTATCGTGGCACCACGTGCCAGTGCATGTTCCAGTTCTTCCAGTATCAGGCAGCCCGCACCTTCACCGATGACCAGGCCATCACGTCCTGCATCAAAGGGCCGTGGTGTAATCTCTGGCGTGTCGTTGCGCACACTGGTGGCAAACAGGGTATCAAACACTGCCGCTTCTGTCGCGCATAATTCTTCAGCACCACCGGCAATCATGGCGACTTGTTTGCCGCCACGTATGGCTTCATAGGCATAACCTATACCCTGACTGCCAGAAGTACATGCTGACGATGTCGTGATGACGCGCCCGGTCAGACCAAAGAACACGCCTATGTTGACAGGCGCAGTATGCGCCATCATCTTGATATAGGTAGTGGCATTGATACCCTTGGTAGTGCGTTCTTCCATCATGCGGCCAAAGTCGCCAATAGCACTCGGTGTACCTGCAGAAGAGCCAAAGGAAATCCCCATTTTTCCGCTGCTGATGAAGGGATCATTGAGCAAACCTGCATGCTCCAGCGCCATTTCACTGGCTCGCGTCGCCATCAGGGCTACCCTGCCCATGCTGCGTGTGGCCTTGCGGTGGTAGCGCTCGTTCAATTCAAAAGCTGCCGCTGGCGCACCCAGTTGCGTGTTCAGGCCTTCGTAATCGCTCCATTCATCCATACGCTTGATGGCATTTCTGTATTCGCCCAATTGCTTGCGTATGCTGGTCCAGTCATTGCCCAAAGGGCTGATGCCGGCCATGCCTGTGACGACAACGCGGCGTTTAGCATTATTCATTCCGCTATTACTTATTCCACTGTTATTCACGCCATTCCCCCATTGACTGAAATGACCTGGCGCGTCACATAAGCCGCATCAGGCTGCATGAGAAAGCTGACGACGGCAGCCACTTCTTCTGGCTTGCCAACGCGCTTGGCAGGTATCATTTTCAAGGCTTCTTCCATCGGCACATCTTCTATCATGTCTGTTTCTATTAAACCCGGGGCCACGCAATTAACAGTGATTGCCCGTTTTGCCAATTCAATTGCCAATGCCTTGGTAGCACCAATGATGCCTGCCTTGGCAGCGCTGTAATTCACCTGGCCGCGGTTACCGATCAGGCCCGATACCGATGCCAAAGTGACGATACGGCCAGGCTTGCGGCGCTGTACCAAGGGCATGACCAGGGGATTAAGCACATTATAAAAACCGTCGAGGTTGGTACTCAGCACGATATCCCAGTCTTCACCCGACATCGCTGGGAAGGCGTTATCACGTGCCACACCAGCATTACAGACTACGCCGTAATAACAGCCATGCTGCTCAATATCGGCAGTCAGTATGGCTGCGGCCTGCTCGCGCTCACTGATATCAAATTGCAGGACACGCACTTCGCGGCCCATGGCAGCAATTTCACTTGCAACAGATTCTGCTTCTTCACGCTGGCTACGGCAATGCAAGACGATATCGTAACCATCACTGGCCAGACGCAAAGCGATGGCCTTGCCTATGCCCCTTGACGATCCAGTCACCAACACACTCATACTCATTACTAACTCCGTTGCAGAAAATCTTTGACGTTATTTGGCTGAAACACGGTAATAGTCGCATTTGCCAACGACGTACCACTCACGCTATCACTAATCTGACATTCAAAAGCCCCAAGGCCATTATCACCCTGCAATGCCTTGTGCACCTGGATATGCAAGACACTGCCAAGCACAAATAAGGGCTGACTGCATTCATAGCGCCTTGAACCTAGCAGAAAACCTACTTTCACAGGTTCATGACGCAATTGCGCCAGATAACCTGCATGGGCAGCAATGGCTTGCGCCATATATTCGATACCAACCCAGGCACCGACACCGGATGTTTCGCAAAACAGAGTATCCGGCCTGATGCTGACTTCCGCACACAAATTCTCATCGTCGGCGCTCAGCACCCTGTCCAGCAAGACCATCTCGCCATCATGCGGTACCAGGTCGCGAACAGGGGGAAATTCTTTTTCATTCGGCATGTTCATTCTCTCCCTAGTATCAAGGCTGCATTGGAACCACCGAAGGCAAAGGAATTGCTCAGTACATAACGCACTGGTCGTCCCAGTTGTTGACCATGGGAAACCACATTCAGCACGGGTAATTGTGGGTCTGCGACAGCATCCCACAGATGGGGTGGCAATCTGCCTTGCGCATTATCACCCTGCATGGTCAGCCAGCACAATGCAGCTTCTACCGCGGCAGCAGCACCCAGGGTATGTCCGGTAAATGGCTTGGTGGAACTGACTGGCACAGCATCGCCAAACAGATCATGAACCACGCGTGATTCCATCGCATCATTTTGCGGGGTGGCCGTGCCATGCAGGTTGATGTAATCGATATCTGCTGCTGAAATACCGGCACGCTGCAAAGCCTGACTGATGGCGAGGCGGGCACCACCACCGGCAGGGTCAGGGGCTGACATGTGATGTCCATCAGATGATTCACCCCAGCCACACAAAGCGATGCCAGAACCCGTGCCATCATCAGTTTCGGCACTCATCAGGAATAAAGCCGCACCTTCACCTATATTGATACCATGACGATTGGCACTCAAAGGGTTGCACAAGCTGTCACTGACCGATTCAAGTGCTGAAAATCCAGCCACGGTAAAAGCACATAAGGTATCTACGCCGCCCGTGAGGACGACATCGCACAACCCCATTTTGATCAGACGCGCAGCACTGGCCATGGCCTTGGCGCTGGAAGAACAGGCACTGGAATGCACATAAGCAGGGCCAGTGATACCCGCAACATGGGCCAGAAAATCGGCAGGCGAAGCCATCTCTTGCTGGCCATAATGAAACTCAGCAGGCAGTGAGGCATCAGCTTTGAACTGGCGCAGCGCAGCTTCGGTACTGGCGATGCCTGAGGTACTGGTGCCTATCACCACAGCAACACGGTGTGCACCAAAGCGAGCTATGGCAGCATCCAGTGCTGGCCGTATCTGTGTCAGTGCAGCCAGCGCCAACTGGTTATTACGGCTACGCATGTTCAATGGCATGGCGCTGATATCCGGCAATGCACTGGTCACTTGCCCCAGCGGCAATGTACGACCGTTTGACCAGGCATCGGTAGGCAAGACACCAGTCTCAGCCGTATCCAGCAAACGATGCAGGATGTCCTGGTGATTGTCACCTAATGCGCAAACGATACCGCAGTGATGTAAATACAGCTTCATAATGATATTCAGGTACTCAAGGTGCTGACTGTATGGTCAGGCGATAGTGGTAACGCAAATTATTCAGGACGACCGTGCCGCTCCAGCGTGGCATGCTGCTGTAGTCAATCGTGACGACTAGTTTGTCATCAAGGTAAAGCGAACGGTGCAAGCCCTGCTCTTCTATGCGCCAGCCTGCAGGCAGGGCTTGGGCAATCGCACTCACTGGCCACAGGCTGAGCTGCATGTCTTCCAGCACGTCCTCTGCCCTGACCTGCGCAGGCAGCATGACATGTCGCCATGACTTTAATTGCTTGCCGTCATAACTGAGACTCAGGACGCGCTGTCCAAACGCCAGACCGACGAGTTCCAGATGGCCAGGTTCCACTTCCAGCGCTGCATCCAGCTCGTCTATGCGGCCATTTCTTTCCACGATCAAATGTTGCTGCACACTGAAAGAAGTATCCAGTGCAGCAGGAGCCAGCATCAGACCCAGGCGGGCTTCAGGTTGCACAGGTTTGCTGGCGCAGGCACTCAGCAATGCGAGTATGGCCGCGTATGCAGCCAAGCTCAGCCATGATTTAAGTTTGAGCAACATGCGCACTTTCTGTAGTAGAAGTAAAACAGGGAACAAGCAGCCACACCAGCGCAGTTCCTATCAGCATCGTCAGGCCAAAGGCTTGCAATGCCGGGGTGCGGCTCAATCCCAACAAACCGAAAGACAGCAAGGTATTCGCAGCCGACAAACCAACAGCCAGCCATGGCGTGGCATTACGTCTGTCAGGATGTTCCTGCATGAAGATGCCGTAATCGACGCCAACACCCAGCAATAACATCAGCGCCAGCACATGGAATAACTGCAGGCTTTGCCCCGCCAGACCTAGCAAACCCAGAGTCACCAGGCTGGCACACATGGTAGGTGCCAGCACGCGCCAGGCATTGCGACGGTAACGCGGGAATAACAGGGCAAATACCACCAGATAAGCCGCTGACACTACCCAGCCCATATAGGCACGATAGCGCCCCAGCACCGAGGATATTTCGTTGACTTTATCTACCCATTGCACACCTTCCAGCCCCTGCCCTGCCTGTTGCAAAGTTGCCAGGCCATTATTGGCATAACTGAGACCACGCAAGGCGACGATACTGGCGTACTCATTGCCGATTTGTCCCAGCCACAAATGCCGCCAAGGTTCACCAGCTGAGGTCTTGAGAAATTCATCGATAGATGTGCTGGCTGTCAGTGTCAGCAAATGCTTGCGTATGGCAGCAGCCCAGGCTGCATCTTCTTCCACCTTGCTGGCCAATTGACTCAAAGCCCCACCTTCTGCCAGCAGTTTTTCGTCTATCAGTTGATGGCGCTGTTTTTGTAATTGCGCAGACGGTATCCAGTTTGACAAAGCCTGATAGCCGGAGATGGTATGACGCTCTATAAGAGGATCAAGTTTGCGCTTCAGGGCTTCTTCACGCTGCAAAACGACTTCTGCGCTATTACCACGCACCAGGAAATACTGGACCGGCGTAGGCGCATCCAGCAATTTACCCAGTTTGATCTGATCCGCCACCAGATGCTTGGGAGAGTTTTGCAAAAGACGAATATCATCGTTGGCACCAAGGCGCGAACAGCCTATCGCCGTAGCTATCGCAAAAATAGCCAGGACTACAAAGCTGCGCAGATTCCAGCCCAGTCGTGGCCAGCGCATGAGCGCTGCTGAATAACGCGCCACCAGCTTGCCACTTTTCAGGCTGCCAGCGCTGATCAGTTGCGGGAACCAGCAAATCACGGTGAGCCACGCAAACACCAGCCCCAGTGCAGAAAATACTGCCATGTGACGCAAGCCAGGGAAAGGCGTCAATCCCAGGCCCAGATAACCAATGACTGCCGCCAGCAAAGTCAGGCCCAGGCCCGGCAGCAAGCGTTTCAGTAAAGTGGACGAATCAATACTGGCATCAGCACTCAAGCGATTGCACAAAAAGTAGATTCCATAATCCTGCGCCACACCTATCAGGCTGGCACCAAATACCAGTGTTAGCAAATGTATGCCACCAAACAGCATCCAGCACACCGACAAGGCACCGAGAAAACCTACGCCTATGGACAGCAAAATCAAGGTGATGGGTTTCAGGGAACGAAAGCTCAGCCACATCAGCAAAATGATGCCTATCAGCGAACCCAGGCCTATCGTCGATACTTCACCACCAGCCTGTTGCCCGGCGGCGGCGGCATGCAGGACAACACCAGCGTTAATGATCTCTACCGAAGGTGTCGCCAGCAATGCTGCTTCCGCCGCCTTGCCCAGCAAAGGTACAACCGCCTCTTGCGCAGTCAGGGAAAATGCCGATGGCTTCAGTGTCAGCGGCAACAGCACATATTGTTTGTCCTTGTCTGCCACGAACAGATAACCATCGCGCGGGCGCACCGGTGTTTCTTGCGCCCGTTCCTGTACCCAGCCAGAAAACAGATTAAAAGGGTCATCCTGAAAACTGCCCAGTTTGGGACCTGAGAAGGCACTGTACATTTTTGCCAGCGCGAGGTCAGTCCAGTATTGCGCTGGTTCTGTACGCAATTGCTGTTCTTGTTGTGCTGTCAGCAAACCCAGGCTTTGTTTTTGGAATACCGCCAGCCAGTCATTCTGAGCCTGGTCACTGATATTGGTCGCCGTCAGTAAATCTGTACGGCTTGTCAGCACTTTTTGATAAGCAGCGGCAGCATGTTTGGCCTGTTCCCAGTCATTCGCACCTATCAGTACCACGACCCTTTGCTGGGCAGTGTCCACCATGTGGGCGAAGGATTGCTGCAAGACCGGGTCACGTTCTTGCACAGGCAACAAGGCAAGGATGTCAGTATCAGGCGCGATACGCTTGCCCAGCCATAGATAGGCATTATGAGCCAGCAACAGGCAAACCACTATTGCCCATGTGATTGCCAGCCCCTTAGTCCATCCATGCTGTTTTTTCATACCATCGCTCATGAGTTTGCTTTTCCCTTATTGAGCAAACAAGGCCAGTTCTTCAGCTGTCATGGCAGTTTCACCAGTTTTGATATCTGAAAAAATGATGGTGGTACGGTCACCACTGGCTTCATCAATATGGATATTTTTTACGTAGGCTCCACCGTCCAGTGAGATCGCCCCTATCGCTTTGGCCAGTGCTGCTTCACGGGCTTTGAGCGCGACCTTCCAGCTAGCGGCGTCAGCACTACCATCAACTTCAAACAGGGTTTCCAGCTTGCCCAGATCACCAGACAGCAAAGAAAACAGTACGCTGTTAATCATGCGTACCGTAGGTTCTTTTTGCGCATCCAGGCGCATGGCTACCCGCTCACCTTGCAAATGTACGATCTCATCACGCGTCAGGCGCAAGGTGTTTGGGAATGGTTGCAACGTACGCCACAAGATGCCCTTGCCATTAACGACGCAAAAACGGCCATTGGATGCCAGTGGTTTTTTCATGCCCTGTAATTGCTTGGTCTGATCAAACCTGCCGCACAGCACTGGCGGCTTGGCCAGCATGTTCTGAATTTTGCTGATAGGTGCGGCGGCATTACTGCTGTCTGTCCAAAACAGGCTCAGCAATAGTATGCAGATAATAGATAACAAACGCATCATGGACATCATGGAATGGGCACTCCCAATTTTTCAAACAAGATGGCAGGAGAAACAAAGCACATTTCTCCATTGGCAATTTCAACGGCGACCTGGGTCGTGCTGGCACGGTTCAAGCGCTTTCCTGTGACGGTGTCGGTGATCAGGTAATCTATCTTTAAACGGTTTTCCCATTCGACAATCTCGGCACGCAGGGTCAGCTTCTGGCCAAAACTGGCGGGAGCAATATAGCGCAACTGCATGTCGATAACAGGCCAGGCATAACCGGACTCTTTCATCTGCACATAGTTGTAATTGATATGATCCAGCAAGGCGCAGCGCGCTATTTCCAGATATTTGACATAGTTGCCATGCCAGACGATTTCCATGGGGTCCAGGTCAAAGAACTGAACCTGTATCTCGACTTCGGCAACCCATGGACTGGGTGTATTCTTTTTACGCATAGAGCTTCCATTCTTGCTGGCGGATACGCTCCAGCATCAGGCGCAGGTCAGGTTCCAGGCGACGGTCTTCCTGCACCGGTGCTACATCGCCAGCCAGTGCATCCATCATTTGTGTCAACGCTGGCGATAATTGTAAATCCTGACTCACACGCAAACGCAGCCAGACACCCTGCCTTACTGTAATAAGCAAGGCAGCCACTACCTGCTCAGTCAATTCCAGCACACGCAGGCAATCGCGGGCAGCGATGGTACCCATGCTGACCTTGTCCTGGTTATGGCATTCGGTGGATCGCGAGAAAACCGAGGCAGGCATGGTCAGCTTCAATGCTTCTGCTGTCCAGGCTGATGCACTGATTTGCAAGGCTTTCAAGCCATGGTTAATTGCCGCACGCGGCCCTTCCATGCCAGACAGATTGGCCGGCAAGCCATGGTTATAACGGCTATCGACCATCAGAGCCATTTGCCTGTCCAGCAAATCTGCCAGATTGGCGACGGCATTCTTCATGCCATCCATGGCGAAAGCAATATGGCCGCCGTAGAAATGGCCACCATGAAGTACACGCTCATTGTCGCCATCGATAATCGGATTATCGTTGGCGCTGTTCAATTCATTTTCTATGGACTGACGGAAGAAAGGCATGGCGTCGGCCAGCACACCTATGACATGTGGGGCGCAACGTATGGAATAACGGTCCTGCAGGCGTTTGCCATTGCGCTCAACTTGCCCGGCTGGTAAATCCTGGCGCAACCATGCAGCCACACCCTGCATGCCGGGATGTGGCTTCACTGAAAACAATACTTCATCAAAATGGTGAACATTACCATCCAGGGTCACTGAGGCCATTGCGGTAATGCGCGTAGTCAACTTCACCAGATAATCAGCACGGTCATAGGCCATGCAGGCCAGCGCTGTCATGACGGCTGTGCCATTCATGATGGCCAGGCCCTCTTTCGGACGCAGGCGCAAAGGCGTGATTCCGGCTTCACGCAGAGCCTGGGCCGCAGGTACCTGCACGCCATCGCGCCAGACTTCGCGTTCGCCACACAGGACTGCAGCCAGATAAGACAAAGGTGTCAGGTCACCACTGGCACCGACAGAGCCTTCGCTGGGGATCAGCGGCAAAAGACCCGCCTCAAGCAAACGGCTGATCTGTTCCAGCAACTCTACGCTGACACCAGAAAAGCCTTTGGACAAAGATGCCAGACGTGTAGCCATCACGGCGCGGGTTTGTGCCGGTGACAGATATTCACCCAGGCCACAGCCGTGATAGGTATACAGATGGTGCGGCAATTCTGCCACCAGGTCTGGCGGCACGGTGACGGTACAGGAATCCCCATAGCCAGTCGTGACGCCATAAATGGTGCCGTCTTCACGCAACAGGCGATCCAGAAAATCTGCGCCACGGGCTATCGCTGCGCGAAACTCAGGGTCGGCAGACAGCGCCGCATTGGCGCGGCCGTGGGCGATATCAACGATATCTTCTATGCTCAATCTGTTACGGTCGAATTGTACGGTGCGCAGCTTGGTGCTCTGATCAGCGGATTGCATCTTGTTTTTCCAATTCGGGTAAATGCCAAAAATCATAAAAATTAAACCATTGCAGTGGTGCCCGCACTGCATAATATTCGAGGCGGGCGGCATACTCAGCGACTACGCTGCGCAAGACGTCATCACGCCCTTTGCGTGGCAGCCTGATAGCCTCACGCAAGAGTTCAAAGCAGACTTGCGGCACGCCATCCATTTGCAAGGAAAACAGCAGATAGACCGGGCATTGCAAGACACTGGCCAGCACATAAGGACCAACCGGGAAAGCTGCATCCTGCCCAAGAAAAGAGGCCACCGCCACCCTGGGTTGCGGCGCTACCGGGATACGGTCACCAGCAATCACGACAAAACCACCTTCAGCAATTTTGTCTGCCAATAGCATGGCGGTGGCAGGTGTCATTTCCGTCACCTGCAATAAATTCATCTGGCTCTCTGGATCTAACCTGGCCAGCATGCGGTTAAATGCCTGCGCATGTTTGGTATGCACCAGCACCGTCAATTTCACTTCAGGAAAACGGCGCGACAACACGCGGCACATTTCCAGATTACCCAGATGCGAACATACGATCAGGCCACCACGCTTTTGGGTGACCTGAACATGCATTTCTTCTTGCCCGGCATACTCGACTTTGCGCTCATCAAACAAGCCACCCCACAACAACATCTTGTCGAGTATATTTTCTGCAAAGGCAGCAAAATGCTGTAACACACCAGTCCACCCCTGAGCGACTTTGCTATAGGCATTCATACGTTGCAGGTAAGCCATAGATGCGCGGCGTGGCGCAGGTTTGGTGAGCACATACCAGGCCAGCACCGGATACAAAAATATGCGGAACGGCCAGCGCCCACAGACCTTGAATACCCAGAACAAAAAACGCATGCCAGCCACAAAGCTGACTTCATTGATGCTTGCCCAATGCCAGGCAGAACCTGAATGCTGTGTGTTCTGTTTCATTTGTCCACCTCAGGCTGGCTACGCCAGTGACGTGCCAGCAGAGATGGAATGCGCAACAACATGCCAAAGAATAACTTGGTGTGCATGACGGTGATCAGAACATTGTCACGCCAGACGCGAAAATGAGAAACGCCATCCGTGGGATAAGCAACACGGGTAGGCAGGTTGATGACTGCTGCTCCATCCCAATACAATCTGACCAGGATATCGGTATCAAAATTCATGCGCCTGCCTATGTCCTGCCTGGCCATCAACGCGATCACGGCATCCACAGGATAGACACGGAAACCGCACATGGAGTCGCGTATGGCCGGCGACAAGGTATTAATCCAGACCCAGACATGGGTCAGGTAACGCGCATACAAACGTATGGCAGGCACGGATTCATCATAGACCGGGTAACCGGCAATCACTGCCTGCGGATGTGCTTTTGCCTGCGTCAAGAATTGCGGTACATCGGCCACGCAATGCTGCCCATCTGCATCAATCTGCAAAAGATGGGTGTAAGACGCTTGCGCCGCATAGCGAAAACCTGTCAGCACGGCGGCGCCCTTGCCCTGATTGACGTCGTGACGCAGTAAAGTCACGCGATCTGTTGCGGCCTGCAAACCCTGCAACACCTGCGCACAGGCAGCCGAGCAGCCATCATCCACCAGCACGCAATCCACTTCATGTGCCAGCACGGCCTGCACTACGGCAGCTATCGCATGTTCATGGTTATAGACGGGGATGAGGATGCAGGGCTTGAACACTTTACTTCTCCACCCTCGCAAAACGCAACAGGGAATGGCAATAGCCGATATCGTCGCGGGTCGTGATCAATTGCAGGCCAGCGGCTTCTGCCAGGCGCACATAATCACCGCTCTCATAAATCTTGCTGTTACCACTGGCCATGGCCGTGAAATAAGGTGAAGTATTGATGAGGCAAAATGCGGCGATATCATAACGCTGCCTGTCCCAGAATGTGTCCATGATCAGCAATTGCCCGTTAGGGGCCAGCGCTTTGGCAGCGCGTTGCAGGATACTGGCAATGGCAGACTCTGAAAAACAGCTGAGGAACTGGCTCATCCAGATCATGTCCATGCCATCAGGCAAGGCAGCTTCATTGTCCAGCAAATCGATAGAGTGGAAATGGGCGCGCTCACGCACACCTGCGGTTTTCAGATTTTCTTCCGCCACCGACAACTGACGTGGCAAATCCACCAGATGCATTTCTACAGCAGGATTGTAGGCCAGCGCTGCACAACTGAATTTGCCAGTGTTGGCACCGATATCCATCAGCTTGCGTGGTGCTGTTGCAAACACGTCAGGCAAGATGCTGGGGAAAGAAGTATCAGAATAATGATGGTCGAAAGCAAACCAACTGGTCTTCGCCGGTTCTGGCAACTGCGACAGACCCTGATACAGCGTGGGCCAGTTACCCAAGGCGCTCAGGCCCAGGGGTTTTTCATTATCCAGTGACTCGTCAAGCTTGAACAAACCTTCGTAACAGACATCGTGATTGAAATCGAGATTGACCTGGGTGATGGAATCAGTCAGCACACAATAGCCAGCCTTGTCGAGCACATAAGAACCGGCACTCAGATACACCACGCCCGATGAAAGACAGGTTTCCAGTACGACCTTCAATACATATTCAGTCCACTTGCCTGTGGCTGCCATATCGGCAATAGTCAGACCTGTGCCTCCGGCATCGGCAAGTGCCTGCAACATGCCGCGCTTCCAGGCATAGCGTACACATTGGAAAACGACAGGACCAAAGGCAATCTTTTGCGCTTCAAAACGAGCGGCAAAAGCGGATTGGCGTTCAGGAGAAAATTTCTTATCTAGCATGCGGGCTTTTCATTAGCGAAAATAATACGACCACCGGCATGTTGCCCGGCCTCAGAAAAATAACGGAATTGCAGACTGTCTTTTACTACCTCATGTACCAACTCCAGCATGACTGGCACTTCAGGATGGATCACATGCTGGAACTTCAGCGCATGAACAGACTTGAATATGGGTGGCAATGCAAAATACTCGCGGGCATATTTGATGACCCAATCGAGTTGCACTACCCCAGGCAGCACAGGTGCCACCGAAAAATGTCCATCAAAATAAAACAGAGTTGCTGGTACGATCAGCTCAAACAAGACTTTTTCTGGTGCTTGTTCCAGCAGACGTATTTGTGGCAAACGTGGGCGCGGATCCCCCGCTTCATCCAGCAAGGCATGCAATTGTGCGATTGTAGTCTTGCCCTGTGCATTGACTGGCATTTGATCCAGATAACGCCAGCGACGTGGCAAGGCAATCGCTTCCACCAGCTCGCTCAATATTGCACGCATGCGCAGGTTGAACGCCCTCTTCCCTTCCAGTACCAGTTGTTGACGACCTTGTTCAGTCGTCACGATAAAGGCAGACAGTTTTTGTCTTTGTCCAGGCACTTCATGATCCGCGATCACCCTGGCTTCACTGACCAGATCAGAGGCCAATAAAGCCTGTTCGATGGCATCGAGAGAAATACGTTTTTCTTCGATTTTGACGATACGGTCACTACGTCCCTGCAATAGCAAACGACCGTTATCTGTCAATTGCGCCTTGTCAGCCAGGCGCAACCAGTCTGTTTGGCCCAGGTGCGGCGAACGCACTTCCAGTAAATCTTCTTCTGCTATACGCAAATCGACCTTGGGTAAAACCTCCCAGCTTTCGATTGCGCCCGGTTTGCGCTGACGCCAGGCGACGCCACCGGTTTCAGAACTGCCATAGACTTCAAAAGGCACTTGCCCGAGCATATCGCCAACTGCATATGCAGTCTCTGCTGCCAGTGGACCACCGGATGAAAAGATGGCGCGCAATCTTTGCTTGCCAGCCTGCCAGTCCAGATGCTCTGGCAGTCGTTTCAGATGAGCTGGACTGGCAATCAAGGCGCATTCACGCTGCGCCAATATTTGCGCCAGTTGCTCAGGAAAGTTTACGCTCAAGGCATGAATAACGCGGCCTGCTGATAAAGGCCACAAGACCTTGAACAGCAAACCATAAATATGTTGATGCGATACGGTAGAAACAATCTCGGCATTGCCAAGACGCTGCCCAAATACCTGCTCCAGGCTAGCAACTTCACTCATCAGTTGCGACAGTTTTTTGGGTATGGCCTGCGGCTGTCCGGTACTGCCTGAAGTGTGCACGACCAGGCCTTTGAAATCGGGGTCGAATGCTTTCAATATCACAGGCACGGCATCAGTTGCCGCTTTTACCGGTTGATATTCTTCGGGGAACTCGCCCAGAAACGCATCCACAGATTTGGACAATGCAAGACATGTGGCAGGCAAGGTATCGGCTGTCAGCCATACCGTTTTATTTTCCAGCCAAGCAGCCAGCAAGGCAGCAGAAAACTCCAGGCTGTCTTCGAGATACAAGGCCAGTTGTGTTCCTGCCGTACTACGGACTGCAGCACTCCATGCACCTATGCGCTGCAAGAAGTCGCTATGCGATACTGCACCCTTGGCATTCCAGCCCATGATGGCGTGGCCGGGACGAGCTGCCAGCGCAAGGCAGGGATCGGGAGAAAAATCAGACATGATGAATTCGTTTAAAGCGCAGGCGCACCAGGTATTCGATGGCGAATAACAGCCCCATGAGGATATAGGCAATCACGCCGGTATACAGTGACCAGATAGCGGGCGAAGCCCACATGGCCGTAGCAAAAGCGATGCTCCCGTTGACGACGAAAAACACGCACCAGACTTGCGTCACACGGCGTGTGTAGGCGATTGCCACGTCAGGTAATTCAGGTTCGCGCAGGCGTGCGAATCGCTCCACCATGGACGGCGGCACTGCCAGGCTATATGAAAAAACAGCCAGCAATACGCCATTCACCAATACCGGATACAATTTAAGGGGCAATAATGCATTGGCCCACACAGCGCAGCCAGCCAGCAGCAAGGCGCATAACATGGACCAGCGCGCTACACGGCTGACCTTGAATGTCGGTAATCGGGTCGCCGCTGCCAATAGCAATAAGGCAGCCAGCCAGCGTGGTTCCACCTGCCCCTGGCCAAACCAGATGACGAGTGGATAAAGCACAGTAAGTATGACCGCAACAACGGTCAGGATTGCGCGAACTATGTTGACTGCTCCGCCTGCAGATTGAGCAGGGCATCAATCACGTCACCAATAGTACGTATCTTTTTAAATACCTCGGGTTGCAGACGCATGCCTGTCATTTGCTTGAGCTTGACTGCCAGGTCGACCGCATCAATGCTATCAATGTCCAAATCGGCATACAGATTGGATTCCATCGTCAAAGCCGATTTATCCAGCTCAAACATTTCAGCCAGCAGGTCCACCACCCAAACATAGAGCTCGTCTCTGCTCATTTCACTTACCACTACCATTACAGACTCCTTACTTCTTTCTATTTGCAGCAATTAATGCAGCCAATGCGTTCACCGATGCAAAGTGGCGACGCGTATCTTCGGAATCAGCTGACAGCGAAATACCGTAGCGCTTTTGCAAGGCCACGCCCAGTTCGAGCGCGTCGATAGAATCTAAACCCAGGCCTTCTACAAACAAGGGGGCATCGCTATCAATGTCAGCAGCTGTGATATCTTCCAGTTGCAACACTTCGATAATTAATTCTTTTACTTCTTGCTCAAGCATGACGTTGATTTTCCTCGGTAAAATAATGCTGCAGATGATCCGTCAAATGACGAGCTGCCATGACATCCGACTGGCCAGCACCAATAAAATGCTGGATCGGAATATCCTCTTTAACTGCTATTCTGAACTGCGCAAAACGTTCTGGTACATGCCACCATTTCTCACCCTTGCCCAAAGTTGGCGGGTCGCAACGTATCACTACCGGTGTTACCGCACAGACCCCACGTACAGCAATATTCGCTGCACCACGCTTCATGCATATGACACCATCAGCGGGAGTACGCGTCCCTTCAGGGAACACAATCAAATTATTGCCGGCCTGCAAGGAAGCTATACAGGCCTCCAGTAATTCTGTCCCCTGCTCATTACTGATGTAACCAGCAGCCCTTACTGGGCCGCGGGTAAAGGGGTTATTCCATAAATGGCTTTTGACGATGCAATCTGCATTCTTGACAAAGGCCATCAAAAAAACCGTATCAATCAGGGTAGGATGATTTGCCAGTATCAGCAAGCCACCACGCTCCAGCCTGTCCAGACCAGTGATCTCATAGCGCAAGACACCAAGCAGTCGCATCAGGCCGACAAAACCACGAAACGTCAGACGTATGATGTGGCGCGCTGCCTTGGTACGCTTTTGCTGTTGCCATACCAGCACATACAAAGCCGGAAACACCAGAACCCGCAACAATAAACCGCCTATGCCAAACGTCAGAAAACTGATGCCAGTGGCCAACACCCGCCAGCAACGGTCAAGCTTGTCAAACATGGCGCGACCACAACCAGCGTCGCTTACCGACTATACGCTGCATCTGCGCTTGCTCTCCGATTAAAAAACGCAACACTTCCAGGCCGCCAGACCTGTCATTGGCGTTTATTTCCCGTTCTTCAACTTCATCCCATTTCAGATGAATAGCGTCTTCCCGTGCTGGCACCATCAACCAGGCCCAGGCGTAAGGCTGTTCATCACAGTCTTGAAATGATGCAAAAACAGATGGCAAAATATTATCATAGGCCACCAGCATCACCATGGGCGCGCCATCTGCCAATAAGCCACATGCTTCAATGACTGCATGTTCCACTGTATTTTTTCCACCCGCCAGGGCGATATGATTGGCTTGATCCTTGCGCGCAATAGAAAACAAACCTGCGCTGGCATTGTGCACAGCCAGACCAAAGCCAGTCGGTGATACTGATGCATCCTGCATCAGCTCTGTCAATAAATCAACAGCGCGTGCCACCTCACCATGACGGGAACAAAATACCGTGGGAACATTAGTCTGCCCATTCAGGCACTGATATGCAACTTCCAGTGCCATTTTCCCAAGAAAACCGGCACGTCTGCGCAACATCGCTGGCATTATTGCAACACCAGGCTCAGCATCACCAGTCAGAGGAAATGGTGATATAGCCCATTCCTTCCACGCATCCCTGGTCGTGACACCAGGAGCCCAGGCGGCAAAGTTATCAATTGAGAAACGAACACCATGAACACGCATTATTATATTTTTTCATCCATTTTTAGCATGTCACTGCTCATATAAGTGTTGCCCTATACAATTTGTAACAAATGAGGGACGCATTATAGCAAAGCATGAATAGAGTCCACAATCTGATATATCGCAAGATCAATGGAGTTGTTTTTTAATTCAAGCCTTTGTTTCTCAAAGGAAAAATAGTGTCAGGCAAACGATGCGATATCTGATGTTTTGGAAATATGCGAGTCGTTGCCAATGTACAAACGACAAAACCCCCGCAACACTTTCATGTTGCGGGGGTTTTTATTCCGATACATTTTCTACAAGCTCACAGGATCGCAAACAAAGTGGAGCTCCATAAAATCTTAATGAGTATCCGTTGCAAGCTGACTTGCGGACTTGCCAGATAATTTGCGCCTGATCCTCCCAAGTAAGTGCTCAAAGTCATCAACATAAGTGAACACTGCCGGCACCACTAACAGACTCAGCAAGGTTGAAGTAATCAAACCACCGATTACCGCAATCGCCATCGGTGAACGGAAGCTGGGGTCAGCACCCCAACCCAGCGCCAATGGCATCATGCCCGCACCCATGGCGATGGTGGTCATGATGATGGGGCGGCTGCGCTTGTGACAGGCATCAACCAGGGCATCAAAACGGCTCATGCCAGCCTCTCTTGCCAGCACCGCATAATCAACCAGCAAGATCGAGTTCTTGGTGACGATACCCATGAGCATGATCAGACCTATCATGGATGGCATGGACAAAGCGCGACCAGTCACAAGCAAAGCGACGAATGCACCACCAATACTCAAAGGCAGAGCCGCCAGGATAGTCACCGGCTGCAAGAAGTCCTTGAACAACAGAACCAGCACACCATAGATGCACAGCACACCGATCAGCATGGCGATACCAAAACTGGCGAACAGGGCTTGCATCTCCTGTGCATCGCCAAGTTCAGCAATGCTGACTGATGGCGGCAGGTTTTTCATGCTTGGCAAGGCGCGTGCTTCTTCATTGACTTCACCGAGCTGACGGTTACCCAGTTCTACATCCAGGGTCACATTGCGTTTGCGATTCAGCCTGTCTATCTGCGCCGGGCCGGACTCCATGCTGACGCTGGCGACACTGCCCAGCATGACGGGTCCATTCTTGCCGGGTACAGTCAGGCGTTCTATCTCGGCCAGGTCAGCCCTGAAGCTATCAGGTAACTTGACGCGGATAGGTACCTGACGTTGTGACAGATTCAGCTTGGGCAAGGCCTGATCATAATCACCTGCAGTTGCCACACGCACTGTTTCACCTATGGCAGAAGCAGTCACACCCAGGTCAGCGGCTCTTGCCATATCAGGGCGAACAATGATCTCAGGACGTACCAGCGATGCACTGGAACTGACATTCCCTACACCTTTCAGCGTGCGCAATTCCCTCTCGACTTTTTGTGCCGCTTCCAGCAATGCCAACGGGTCTTCGCTTTGCAAAACCAGTTGCATTTTGACGCCAGTATCCGGCGGGCCTACCGTGAATCTGGCACCTGAAATGTCCGCCACCTCAGTACGGATTTTGGCATCAATATCGGCAATCGAATCCTTGCGCTTATTCCTGTGTACTGCTGTCACTGTCAAAACTGCACGTCTTGCTTCTGCTGCGGCACCCGGGGCAAATGCATCGCCACTGGAACCGCCGCCGATAGAACTGAAGACATTGATAATCTCCTTGTTCTTCATGATGGCGACACGTGCCTGCTCGGCAACTGAGCGGGTTTCTGCCAGTGTGCTACCCGGTGGCAACTCTATATTGACCTGTGTTTGTGCACGGTCTGCCGAAGGCACAAAACCAGTTGGCAGCAAACCGACCAAAGCTATCGAGGAAATAAAAAATACCGTTGCGGCTATCATGGTAATCAGTCGATGACGCAGACACCATTGCATGGTTTTCATGTAATGCGTCATGATCCAGCCGTCTTTTTGACCATGCACACCATCATGTTCGCCAGCTTTACCTGGCTTGGGTGCCTTCATGATGTAAGCAGCCATCATGGGCGTCAGCAAACGCGCCACGACCAATGACGCCAGGATCGCAATTACCGCCGTCCAGCCAAACTGCTTGAAGAATAATCCCGGCACACCACCCATGAATGCAGTAGGCAAGAATACCGCTACCAGGGCAAAGGTGGTGGCGATAACAGCCATACCAATTTCATCTGCCGCTTCCATAGCTGCCTGCATTGGCGTTTTACCCATGTGCAAATGGCGGGCGATGTTTTCAATTTCAACAATTGCATCATCGACGAGCACACCCACGACCAGTGCAAGCGACAGCAAGGTCACCGTATTCAAGGTATAACCAAAATACTTGAGACCGAGGAAGGTAGGTATTACGGACAAAGGCAATGCTGCCGCAGCCACCAGCGTCGCACGCCAGTCGCGCAAGAACCACCAGACTACCAGGATAGCCAGCAATGCACCCTCATACAGCAAGTCCATCGAACCATCGAAATTTTCCTCTACCGGCTGGGCATTATCTATAGCCTGATGGAACTTCATGTTCGGATGCGCAGCCTGCAGTTCATCCACTGCGGCATGTGAACCTTTGGCTACATCAACTTCACTGGCGCCCTTGGTGCGGAAAACTTCAAAGCCGACTACAGCTTTACCATCCAGCGTAGCCACAGAACGGGGCTCGCTGACAGTATCGAGCACACGTGCCACCTGATCGAGGCGTATATGCCTGCCATCCGGCAATGGAATATCGAGGATTGCCAGCTCAGCCGCAGTCTTGACAGTAGCGATGGTACGTACAGATTGCTCAGCACCACTGACATCGCCACGGCCACCCGGTGCCTCTTGTTGCACCAGTTTCAAGCGACGCGATACATCAACAGCAGCAACGTTCAAAGCGGCCATCTTGCTGGTATCAAGCTCAACCCGCACTTCACGGCTGACACCACCCATACGCCTGACTGCACCAACACCAGGTACGGCACGCAAACGTTTTGCCACAGTATTGTCCACGAACCAGCTAAGCTCCTGGGCGTCTGGTTTGCTGCTTTCGCCAGCAACGACCTTACTGTCTTTACCATCTTCTGCAGCTTCTACCGTGTAAGTCATGATGACACGGCCCGCAGTGGATGCCTTGGTCACGGTAGGGTCTCGCATTTCGCTAGGCAAATCGGCGCGCACGGTTGCCACGGCATCACGCACTTCATTGACCGCATCCGAGATCACTTTTTCAAGGATGAATTCGACAGTAACTTCGACATTACCATCCAGCACCTTGGTGTAGACGTTTTTTACACCTTGCAAGGAAGCGACCGCATCTTCTATCTTGCGGGCGACTTCTGTTTCCAATTGTGCCGGTGCGGCACCGGACAAAGGTGCGCTGACGGTGACTATAGGCAGCTCGATATCAGGAAAATCCTGGACTATGGTGGAGCGAAACGACAATATCCCTGCCAGCGTCAGCAAGATAAACAGCATGATCGCCGGTATGGGATTCTTAATGGAGAGGGAAGAGAAATTCACATGAACCCCTTAATTTTTTGCAGCAGCTACTGTGGCTGCGCTGGCTGCAGCAGCATTGGCAGGCTTGGTTGCGGCCACAACTTTTACCGTATCGCCATCATTGAGAAAGCCTGCGCCGCTGGAAACAATAGTACTGTCAGCGTTCAAACCAGAGACCACTTCCACCAGGTCGCCTTGTGCATTGGAAACGCGACGCCCGGTCTGCACTTTGATCTGCGTAACACGGCCATCAGCATTAAGACGGAAGGCATAGCTGAAACCATCCCTGACCACCACTGCCTGCTGAGGTATGGTCAGGGCCTGAGAGCTACCCATCACGAATTCGCCCTTGGCATACATGCCCGGCTTGAATGCCAGTGAGGCTGTGGCTGTCTGTGGTTTGGCAACATTAGCTGTATCTGGCACCAGATCAACATACACCAGGCCCATCCTGGTTTGTGCATCTACTGTTGGCGACACCACCCTGACCTTGCCCTTCCATTGCGTGCCGCCTGGTGCGGTAACAATGGCTTCAGTACCGGGCACTATTTTTGCCATTTCACTAGCCGTTACTTCAGCACGCCATTCCAGGCGGCCCTGACGTATCATGCGGAACAATTCTGCGCCATTACCAACGACAGAACCCAGGGTAGCCGCACGTGCAGTAATGATACCGCTGTCGGGGGCAAGAACGCGGGTATGGCGCATACGTAATTGCTGGGCTTCTACACTTGCCTTGGCCGATTCAACTCTGGCCTTGGCAGTTTGTTCTGCCGTCAGGTATTGACCGACTTGCTGGGCACTGAGTGCACCGCTGGTTTGCAGAGCGCGGGTGCGTTCAGCATTGGCGGCGGCGTCAGCCAGATTAGCCTGCGCTTCGGCCAGACTGGCTTGTGCCAGCGCCAGATCGGCTTTCACGGTTTCACTGGCAAAACTGACCAGTAACTGCCCACGCTGCACCACATCACCGATATTGGCATGCAACTCCTGTATGCGCAGGCCAGTTGCTTCTGAACCTATCAAGGCCTCTTGCCATGCTGCGACACTGCCATTAGCAGCCAGTTTGATGACAAGATTGCCGCTGCTGGCTTTGGTCGTAGTGACAGTCAGGGCGGGCTTGACCTTGGCGGCAGGTGCCGAGGCACTGGCTGCCTTGGCAGGTTCATCAGCAGCATTGGATGTCGCCGACAGCCAGATGCCACCTGCGCCTACGGCAATCATGCCAGCCAGGCTCAGGGATAATGGTTTGCGTGAAATGAGTTTCATCATGTCTGATACGCTTTCTGTTTAATTTTTAAATTCAGGAATTTGTCTGGGGCTGGGCAGCAGCTTGCGCATTCAGGTCCCAACCGCCGCCCAAGGCACGGTATAGTGCGATCCAGGCACGGTTTCTTTCGAGCTGCAATGCGATCAGGGCAGACTGGGAAGCAAATGCGGTGCGTCGCGTATCTTCCAGTTCCAGCAAGCTGGCCATGCCCTTGCTGTAACGCTGGGCAGTTGCCTGCAAAGCCTGATCGTAGCCCTTTGCAGAGATTTCAGAATCAAGACGGCGTGCATCCGTGCTATTCAGGTTGACCAGTGCCTCCTCCACCTCGCGCACCGCTTGCCTGACCTTGCCGTGATAATTGCTGCTGGCATTCAGGTAACGTGCTTTGGCTGCTTCAATATTGGCCGTAGTCTGGCCGCCATTGAATATGGGCAGCGTCAATGCCAGTGGGCCGACAGACCAGGTATCCATCCTGGTCGTACTGCCAGCAACGTCATAGCGCATGGTGCCTATGGAACCACTGAGTGTCAGACGGGGATAACGTCGCGCCTCCGCTGCACCAACCTGGGCACTGGCGGTCGCCACTTCTTTCTCTGCTGCATACACGTCTGGTCTTTGCCCCAGCAATTGTGCGGGTAATGAGGTGACAGCCAAAGGCAGCAGGTTTTTGAAACTGGCCTGGGCAATTGTCAACAGTTGCCTGAGTTCTGGTTCTGGCTTGGCGGTAAGTGCGACCAGGGCTTTGACATCCAGATCACATAATGCTGCCTGTTGTATGGCACGGCTATTACCTTCAGCAGCGCTGGCGCGTGCCAATGCGGATGTCGCACTGGAAGACATACCAGCCTGGGTGCTGAGTTCAGTCAACCTGGCAGTTTCTGCGCGTGACTTGGCATCTTGCCAGGTCAGGTCAGCAGTTTGCTGGCAACTGATGACAGAGAAATACAGCTGCGCCACTTCCGCCGCCACCGATATCCTGGCATCATGCCAAAGCGCTTGCGTACCTTCCAGTTCTGCCTGGGCAGCCTGGTTCGCAGCGCGGTTTGCGCCAAATACATCAATTTCCCATGCTGTCTGCAAACCTGCCTGCGATGTGGTGGCGACTGGTACACCAGGCTGGTTTTTTGCCCGGGTCGCATTGGCAACCGCATCCAGTGAGGGCAAGAGTGCAGCGCCACTGGCAACTCTCGCTGCCCTGGCTGTTTCTATGCGTGACCAGGCTTGCGCAATGTTAGGGCTGACCTTTTGGGCAGACTCTATCAATTCCAGCAAACTGGCATCGCCATTGGCTTGCCACCAATTATGCAATTCAGTATTTTTTTCTGCGGCGGGCAATATCGCCTGCCATTGCGCAGGCACACTACCGGTACTGGATGTCAGAGGGCTTGTGGTCGAACATGCTGCCAGCAAGGCGGCAATGGCAGGCATAAGAATAAAACGTCGTATAGTCATATCGCTGTCGAAGAAGTTGGTTTATCAGTGTCAGAGTTTGCTACCAGCCGGCGCCGCTTTTCGTCTTCGCACATGGCGATGGCATAGTCCACCAGGCGGGAAGCATAGGCATCAATTGCCTTGGGTTTGGCGATCAATGCTGGCCTGGTCGCCTGTATCACGTCACCGCTGATCAACAGCGAAATGGCCAGGCCAGTAATCGAAATCGCCAGCCTGTGCACATCATCATCTGCCTTGGTGATGCCAAGATAACGGCACAAGAGCCTGACAAACCCCTGGTGCGAGGGCTTGATGACGGTGTCAATTTCTTCCATCCACAGGCCTGTGGGTTCCAGCATTTCACGAAAATGCAGCTTCATGCAAGTCTCGATGATTTCGCCCTGCTTCAGCGAATCCGTAAAGGTGCAGATCAGTTTCAACAAAATAGTACGCAAGTCTGCAACATCCGCTTCAAATATCTCAGGATCGACATTTGGATTGGTGCGCGGGTCATTGAACACCGCACGGTACAAACCTGCCTTATCAGAAAAATAGTAACTGATGGCAGAAATATTGACATTGGCTGCCTTGGCAATTTCACGTATCGAGGTTTTGGCAAAACCTTTTTCTGCAAATAATATCAAGGCCGTGTCCAGCAGGCGTGTACGCGCCTCAATACCATCGATACGCAATATTTTTCCGTCGGGTGTAGCTACCTGGCTATCTGGCTGAGTGTGCCGCGCTACGGCTTTTTTCTGGCTGGATGTTTTCATGCGGTGCATACTAGCACATAAATCAAACGTTTGATTTAACTATTCCACAGCAAAGCAAACGTCATTAGCAAATCGCAATCCAAACCAGATAGACAAATCCTTGCGAATCATAAGGATGTTGCCTGCTGTCACTGCATAGTCACATTGTCCGTTTAGGCTTCGCCTTACCCGCTTTCACAAACTCATTTGGCATCTCAAAATGACCCTGCTTACCTCCCCTGCTATCCGCCTGCTAGGCAATTTTAAAATTTCCCACAAACTCAGTTTTGTCGCCCTTGCCTTTGCAATCCCCTTGCTTGTCGTACTGGCCTTGCTATTTCAAAACCTGCGGGAAGATGTATTGCAAACCCAGGCAAAGCAAACCGCCATCAAAAGTATCGCGATAAAAAATGAGATACGTCTGTTGATACAAAAGCAGCGTGCCTTGCAACACATGCGCCTGCTTGGCAACAAGCAACTGACAAGCAGCATCACAGAAAATCAGGGCAAGATAGACGCATTACTTAAACAAACCGATCAGACCAGTCCGGTCAAAAATCTATGGGCTACCCTGCTGGCAAGAGAAAATCAGCTCAAGTCAGCAGAAAGTTTTATTGAATATACCAAGCTGTCAAATTCGCTGGAACTTGAGATTGCGGAAATTGCCAATAGTTCAAAACTGGCCCTGGATAGCGACTTAAAAACCCATCAGCTCGTCAACATTTATATCAACACCCTACCGCAGATAGAAGAGAAGTTATCCATCATCGCTGGTCGCGGAGCTGCTTATATTGACACCGGCTTATTCGAAGCCGGTGAAGATGTGATGCTTAACTCCCTGCATATGCTGGCAAAGCTCGATCTGTCCGGGCTGGCATTGAACATGCAAAACCTGGGCGCACCTGGCAAAGAATACGCTTTAGCAAATACCAACATGCAAGCCAGCATTGCTGAGGCAAAAAAATTCCTGGAGCGCTCACAAGATGAAGTGCTGGCATCGGTCAATCAAAGTAGCGGTGAAGCATTCCTGCAAGCAGGCACAGATAATTTGAACAAACTCGCCACGACCAAAATGGCGATCGCCAGCCTTATCGCCAACAATCTTGCCAATGAACTAGACAAGGCCAATCAGCGTGCCTGGCAAATGTCTGCAGGCATTATCTTGCTCTTGCTGATGGCCAGCTATCTTCTGGTGGCCATTTATCAGGCATTGACCTTGGATCTCAACACATTGACAAAAGCGATAGCAGAAACTGCCGCAGGCAATTTACAAAACCGCGTCAGCAGCCGTGGCAAAGATGAACTGGCACAGTTGATCAATGCTGTCGGCAGGATGAATGTGGAACTGAGTAACCTGGTTGCCAATATACGTCTGAGTGCGCAAACCGTAGATGTCATCGCCAGGGAAATTCACGATGAAAACACTGACCTGGCCAGCCGCACAGAAAGCCAGGCAACTTCCTTGCAACAGACAGCCACAGCAATTGATGAACTGACTGCCACCATTGCTGAAAACGCAGGCAATCTTGCACAGGCGAACAGCCTCATGCATAGCTCAGCTGAACGTGTGCAGCAAGGTCTGGAAGTCATGGAGAGCAGTATCCTGTCCATGCAAACCGTCAGCGCAAGCTCCAGAAAAATTACCGAGATCATCGGCGTTATGGATGGCATCGCCTTCCAGACCAATATATTGGCCTTGAATGCTGCCGTTGAGGCTGCCAGGGCTGGCCAGGAGGGCCGTGGCTTTGCCGTAGTGGCAGCAGAGGTGCGCAATCTGGCACAACGCAGCGCCAATGCAGCCAAAGAGATTAAAGGCCTGATCGCCTCGTCTGGCCAGGCCGTGGAAGCTGGCAGCAAAATGATTAATACAGCTGGCCAGACTATGCGCAATATTGCCGACAATGTGGAAGTGGTCACCGAGCTCATCAAGCAGATTGCCAAAGCCAGCCAGGAACAAAGCGTGGGAATTTCTGACGTAAATCAGGCGATAGGTGATATTGATCAAATCACGCAAGACAATACCCGTCTGGTTGAAATGGCGAGTGCATCCACTGCCAAACTGGAAGAACAGGCAGCTTCTCTGGGTGCCGCAGTGAGCGTATTCAAAACCCAGGCAGTAGTTGTCGCAGAAGCGCAACGCCTGCATCTCGCCAGCAACTCAGACGACCGTTTTACACTAACTGCGCCAGAGAAGAAAAAACTGGCGGCATAAAGTGAGCCGGCAACAATCAGTCGGCATCTCGCAATCATGAAAAAAACCACCGGGCAAATACGCTGGTGGCTTTTTTTGGTGTTGCAGTTGTTTGTGCAGTTGCCAGCACAGTTGTTTGATGCCTCAGATTTTATTCAAACCTTCAACAAACCCAGTATGGATTGCAATTCATCCCTGATCTGATGCAAATTCACCGGTTCTTCAACTGGCTCATTGGATGCTGACTCCGCATGACCGCCATTGACGTTAAGTTTATTTCTTGCGCCATTGATGGTAAAACCCTGCTCATATAATAATTCGCGGATACGGCGTATCAGCAACACTTCATGATGCTGATAATAACGACGGTTACCGCGACGCTTGACTGGCTTGAGCTGGGTAAATTCCTGCTCCCAATAACGCAGGACATGCGGTTTGACGCCACACAATTCACCAACTTCGCCTATCGTAAAATACCGCTTGGCCGGGATGGGCGGCAGTACAAAAGACTCAATCTTGATTTCAGTCATGGAAAATATCAGGCAGCATGGGCAAGAGGTTGATTACCGACATCGTCGACCATGCCTTTGAGTTTCTGGCTGGCATGGAAAGTAACGACACGACGTGCAGTAATAGGAATTTCTTCACCGGTTTTAGGATTGCGACCAGGACGTTGCGGCTTGTCACGCAACTGGAAATTGCCAAAGCCGGACAACTTGACGGCCTCGCCCCTTTCCAGTGCATCACGGATTTCATCAAAAAAAGTTTCTACCATGTCCTTGGCTTCGCGCTTGTTTAAACCTACATGTTCAAACAAGAGCTCGGCCAACTCTGCCTTGGTTAAGGTTGGTAATTCCTTTTCCGCCTGTGATCGCGCCCTGGCTTCTTGCATTGCGCGATTCAAATCAGCATCCAGCACCGACTGGAACTCAGCGGAAATCACATCATTCATTTCGAAACTCTTCTCAATTAATACTAACAATTACAGACAAGATCAACGCAGTTTGGCAGCAAATTGCTGACTCGCAGCTTGTACCAGGGCTTGCATGGCAGCCTCCACTTTATCGTCTTGCAGCGTACTTTGAGTATCTTGCAAGCTAAAGCGGAAAGCAAGACTTTTCTCATCTGCTTCCAGACCTTTTCCACGATATTCATCAAACAAAACAAAGCCTTGCACGATTTTACACGCTTCGTTTTGCTGCGTTTCCTGTTTGAAAACATCCAGCAGATTTTGCACTACAACTGTCTGTTTGACAACTAGCGCCAAATCGCGGGTGACTGCCTGGAACTTGGATATTTCCTGATATGAGGGCACCTGCACTTGTTGCAAGGCTGTCACATCAACTTCAAATACCACTGGTGCTAAAGGCAGGTCATATTTTTGCTGCAGGCGCGGGTGCAATTCGCCAATAAAGCCGATCACTTTACCATCAAATTCTATGCTTGCACTACGGCCAGGATGCAGGGCGACGTGCTCATTTTTGACGAAACGCAAAGAGCCAGGTGCAAACAGCGCTTCCAGATCAGCCTTGATATCAAAGAAATCGACATTGCGGGTATCCTGCCCCCACTGCTCTTCTGCTACCGGGCCATAGGCCAGTGCGGCCAAACGCTTGGGCTGATTGTAACCAGCCACTTCCAGCGGACCATCCTGCACACTGGCATCTTGCAAATACACTGCACCGATTTCAAAAATGCGTACGCGGTTCAGTTTGCGGTTCAGGTTATAACGGGTATTCGCCACCAGGCTGCCTATCATGCTGGTACGCATGACGCTCATCTGGCTGGCAATAGGATTGAGCAATTTGACTGGCGCATCATTACCAGCAAAATCTTTTTCCCATGCCTCTTCTACGAAGCTGTAATTCACGACTTCTTGATAATCCTGGTCAGCCACGAGGCGACGCACAGCAAACAGCGAACGCTGATTTTCTGGTGCGATCAGCATGGCATTGGCAGCTACTGGCGGCAGTGCCGGAATATTTTCAAAACCATAAACACGCGCTACTTCTTCGATCAGATCTTCTTCAATTTCTATATCGAAGCGATAAGATGGCGGTGTCACCAGGAACTCACCTGGTTGCTGGGTGAACTGCAAACCCAGGCGTGTGAAAATATCAGCAATCCTGGCATCATCCAGCGCTACGCCGATAACTTTGACAGCGCGCGCTGTACGCAGCTTGACTGGCAGACGTTGTGGCAGATTCACGATCTGGTCATCCACCGGACCCAGCTTGACTTGCTCGTTACCACCACAAATTTCGACGATCAGGGCACTGATACGCTCTATATGTTCAACGATGGATGCAAAGTCCACGCCACGCTCAAAGCGATGCGCTGCATCGGTAGAGAAATTGAAGCGACGGGCACGGCCCTGTATCGCTTGCGGCCACCAGAAAGCGGCTTCCAGATAAATGTTTTGCGTATCCAGCGTCACAGATGTGGAATCGCCACCCATGATACCGGCCAGGGATTCGATTTCTTTATCATCAGAAATGACACCAACCCAGTCATCTACCTCAACGGTATTGCCATTCAGGAGCTTCAGCGATTCACCTGCCTTACCCCAGCGCACTTCCAGGCCACCGTGGATCTTGTCCAGGTCAAACACGTGGGAAGGACGGCCAAGTTCCAGCATGACATAGTTGGAAATATCCACCAGTGCAGAAATAGGACGCTGACCACTGCGTTCCAGTCTTTGCTTCATCCATTCTGGCGTTGCCGCACGGGCGTTGACGCCACGGATAACACGGCCGGCAAAACGACCGCACAGGTCAGGCGCACTGACTTTAACAGGCAGGGTTTCTTGCAAAGTCACTGGCAGCACGGCTACCTCTGGCAATTGCATGGCTGTGCCAGTCAGAGCAGATACTTCACGTGCCACGCCGAGTACCGACAGGCAATCTGCCTTGTTCGGCGTCAGCTTGATGGTGAATTTCAGGTCATTGAGTTGATAGTAATCACGGAAGTTCTGGCCGACTGGTGCATCAGATGGCAAGTCCATCAAACCACCATGGTCTTCCGACAATTTCAATTCGCGGGCGGAGCACAGCATGCCGTAGGATTCAACGCCGCGCAGTTTGCCTATCTTGATTTCAAATGGCTTGCCATCTGCACCAGGAGGCAGGATGGCGCCCACCATGGCGCAAGGCACTTTCATGCCTACACGTACATTCGGTGCGCCGCAGACTATGTTAAGCAAGCTGCCGGTGCCTACATCAACCTGACAGACATTGAGCTTGTCAGCATCAGGATGCTTGGCGATTTCGCGGATTTCCGCGACGACGACATTATTAAATGGAGGAGCAACCGGCTCCACCTCTTCGACTTCCAATCCCGACATGGTGAGCAGATGGGACAACTCATCCGAAGTCATCTTCGGATCGACCATGGTACGTAGCCAGTTTTCAGAAAATTGCATAATTCAGCCGTCTAATGTTGGATGCAGGGCGCGATGCGCCGCTCAAAAATTCAGGGATGCGCTGTGTAATTCTTTTAGTTGAATTGCTTCAGGAAGCGCAAATCGCCTTCGTAGAACAGGCGCAGATCATTGACGCCATAGCGCAGCATGGTCAGGCGCTCAAGACCGGAACCAAAGGCGAAGCCTATGTATTTTTCCGGGTCCAGTCCCATGTTACGTACCACGCTAGGATGTACCTGACCAGAGCCAGACACTTCCAGCCAGCGGCCTTTCAAAGGGCCACTGCCAAAGGCGATATCGATCTCGGCAGATGGTTCAGTGAACGGGAAATACGATGGACGGAAGCGCACTTGCAGATCGTCAGTCTCAAAGAAGGCTTTGACGAAATTCAGGTACACGCCTTTAAGGTCAGCAAAGCTGATGTCTTCAGCAATCCACAAGCCCTCAACCTGATGGAACATCGGGGAGTGCGTGGCATCGCTATCGACGCGATAAGTACGGCCAGGTGCAATGACCTTGATCGGCGGTTTGTTCATGCGTGCATAACGCACCTGCATGGGGCTGGTATGGGTACGCAGCAATAATTGTTTACCCTGGCTATCTTTGCCATCGACATAAAAGGTGTCCTGCATGGAACGTGCAGGGTGGTTTTCAGGACTATTGAGCGCGGTAAAATTGGTCCAGTCCGTTTCGATTTCGGGGCCGTCTGCCACGTCAAAACCGATGGAACGGAAGATTTCTTCAACACGCTGCCAGGTACGCATGACGGGGTGGATACCACCAACACCACGGCCACGGCCAGGCAAGCTGACATCGATCGCTTCTGCATTCAGGCGCGCCTGCATTTGCGCATTCGCCAGGGCATCGCGTCTTTCAGTCAGGGCTTCTTCTATCTGTACTTTGGCGGCATTGATCACTGCACCTTGTATTTTTTTCTCCTCTGGTGGCAATTTACCCAGACTTTTCATCTGTTCTGTAATCTGACCACTCTTACCAAGGTAAAGCGCTTTCGCGTTCTCTAATGCTGCAGCATCATTTGCTGCCAGAAAATCAGCACGTGCCTGGCTGACGATTTGATCTAAAGGGTTCATGCCTTGTTCCCGCTTACTGTGAAGCTGAAATAATGATCTGAAAACAAAACGGGGCATAGGATTCAACCTCTGCCCCGCTTGATATTTGCAACTGGTTTTCACCAGTCACTACGACTCACTGATTGCGATCACTAATGTGATTAAGCAGCCAGGTTAGCTTTGACTTGATTAACAATCGCAGCGAATGCTGGTTTGTCAGTCACAGCCATGTCAGCCAGTACTTTACGGTCGAGTTCAATTGCGGCTTTTTTCAGGCCGTTCATAAACACGCTGTAAGTCAGGCCATGCTGGCGAGCCGCTGCATTGATACGTGTGATCCACAAAGCGCGGAATACACGTTTCTTGTTGCGGCGATCGCGGTATGCATATTGACCAGCGCGCATAACTGCTTGCTTGGCAATACGGAATACCTTACTACGACGACCACGGTAACCTTTAGCAAGGTTGAGAACTTTCTTATGACGGGCACGAGCTGTAACCCCACGTTTTACTCTAGGCATAATAACTCCTTAAATAATGAGTATGAGGTTAAGCGGTTGGCATCATGCGCATTACGGATACCATATTGGTGTCATGAACACCTACGGAACCGCGCAATTGACGTTTGTTCTTGGTAGTTTTCTTGGTCAGGATGTGACGTTTGAAAGCTTGACCGCGTTTAACGGTACCACCTGGACGGACGCGGAAGCGCTTCTTGGCGCTGCTTTTCGTCTTCATTTTTGGCATAGTACTATCTGTCTTTTAAGACAGCTCCACTTTTATATGATGGTAGGTGGCAGCAACAATCGCTACTCTTGGATGCCTACTTCTCACTTATTGTGACCCACCTTAAGAGTGGGTCTTTCGTAATGCGCGCTGATGCGTGCCTCACAAACTCTAACCAGAAACAAGCAAAAACTTATTTCTTTTTCTTAGGTGCCAGAATCATGATCATCTGACGACCTTCCATCTTTGGAAACTGCTCGACCTGGCCATACGGTTCCAGATCAGCCTTCAAACGCTCCAACATACGCATGCCGATTTCCTGATGCGCCATTTCACGACCACGGAAACGCAGTGTGATTTTAGTCTTGTCGCCATCATCCAGGAACTTGGTCAGATTACGCAATTTGATATTGTAATCACCATCATCAGTGCCCGGACGGAATTTGACTTCCTTGACCAGAATGACTTTTTGCTTCAGCTTGGCTTCGTGAGCTTTCTTTTGCTCCTGGTATTTGAACTTGCCGTAGTCCATCAAACGGCAAACTGGCGGCTGCGCCGTCGGCGCTATTTCCACCAAATCAACATTGGCTTCTTCCGCTAAACGGAAGGCTTCACCCAGTTTTACGATGCCCAAGGGCTCGTTCTCAACGCCGGATAAGCGCACTTCTGGCGCTGTAATTTCACCGTTGATGCGATGTGACTTGTCAGTAGCTATTGCAGTTTCCTTCGAAAATAATAATAAAAGGCTATGCAGCCCTGTTTAAAACAGGGTCGCTGCTAATCTGTTAAACCTTGGTTTCAACTTCGTTTTTCAAACGAGCTATAAAGGCGTCCAGAGGCATTACCCCCAGATCCAGATTGCCACGCGTACGCACAGCCACTGTATTGGCATCCCTCTCTTTATCGCCTATCACGAGGATATATGGCAGTTTTTGAATGGAATGCTCGCGTATTTTATAGGTAATTTTCTCATTACGCAAATCAGTATTTACCCTAAACCCTTGTTTCTTCAGGATTTCTGCAACAGATTGTGAATACTCCGCCTGCGATTCCGAGATATTCAGGACAGAAACCTGCACTGGTGCCAGCCACAAAGGCAAGGCAGCAGCATGATTTTCTATCAAGATACCGATGAAACGCTCCATCGAGCCAACAATCGCACGATGCAGCATGATAGGCACTTTGCGGCTGTTGTCATCTGCGACATATTCCGCCCCCAGGCGGCCTGGCATGAAGAAGTCGACTTGCATGGTACCAACCTGCCATGGGCGGCCCAGACTGTCTTTCAGGTGATATTCAATTTTAGGACCGTAAAAAGCGCCCTCGCCCGGCAACTCTTCCCATTCAACGCCACAGGAACTCAGTGCAGTACGCAGAGTAGCTTCTGCCTTATCCCAGATTTCGTCGCTACCGATGCGGTTTTCAGGGCGCAAGGCCAGCTTGATGAATATCTTGTCAAAACCAAAGTCTTCATACACCTTCATCGCTTGCGGATGGAAAGCCATTACCTCATCCTGAATTTGCTCTTCAGTACAGAAAATATGACCATCATCCTGGGTAAAACCACGCACACGCATGATGCCGTGCAGTGCACCAGAAGGTTCATTACGATGGCATTGACCGAATTCGCCAAAACGCAAAGGCAGATCACGATAGCTCTTCATGCCAGAATTGAAAATCTGCACATGACCAGGGCAATTCATCGGCTTCAAGGCATATTCACGGCTCTCGGATTCAGTGACAAACATATTGTCTTTATAGTTCTCCCAGTGACCAGTCTTGCCCCACAGGCTTTTATCCAGAATCTGCGGGCCCTTAACCTCTTGATAGCCGCAGTCCTGATAGACCTTGCGCATGTATTGCTCTACTTGCTGCCAGATAGTCCAGCCCTTGGCATGCCAAAACACCAGGCCAGGCGCCTCATCCTGGAAGTGGAACAAGTCCAGTGCCTTGCCGAGTTTGCGGTGATCGCGCTTTTCCGCCTCTTCCAGCATGTGCAGATAAGCCTCCTGATCTTCTTTCTTGGCAAAAGCAGTACCGTAGACACGTTGCAGCATCTCGTTTTTGGAGTCACCACGCCAGTAGGCACCGGCCAGCTTCATGAGCTTGAATACTTTCAGCTTGCCTGTCGATGGCACGTGAGGGCCACGGCACAAGTCAGTGAAATTACCTTCTGTGTACAGCGACACATCCTGGTCAGCAGGAATCGATTCTATGATCTCTGCCTTATAGGCTTCGCCTATGGATTTGAAGTAGGCAACAGCCTCATCACGTGGCAACACCTTGCGTGTAACTGGCTCGTCTTTTTTCGCCAGCTCAGCCATTTTCTTTTCTATCGCCACCAGATCATCCGGTGTGAATGGACGCTTGTAGGAAAAGTCATAGTAAAAACCATTCTCGATGACTGGACCAATAGTGACTTGCGCATCTGGATACAACTCCTTGACAGCATAAGCCAGCAAGTGAGCAGTAGAGTGACGTATCACTTCCAGGCCATCAGCATCCTTGTCAGTGACGATGGCCAGATCTGCATCAGCATCAATCAGATGCGAGGTATCGACCAACTTGCCATTGACGCGGCCAGCCAGAGCAGCTTTTGCCAGGCCAGCACCGATGCTGGCAGCAACTTGCGCCACCGTTACCGGCGCATCGAATTGTCGTTGCGAACCATCAGGAAGTTTTACTGAAACCATGTCACTCTCCAAAGCGGAAAAAATACAAAAATAATTGAGATAAAAGATGAGTCTAAAAAACGCAGACGAAAAAAAAGCACGGCTAGCCGTGCTTTTTCAGTTTGTTTCAAACGAAAAGTATCCTCGACTAGAGTCGCTCCCAAACCAGTTTAGTGGTAGTTCGCGGTGTCATAACCAGGGATGCCTTTCTCGCTCTTAATATAATGTTTTAATAATTTTAAAATCTTTGGTAGGCACGATTGGACTCGAACCAACGACCCCTACCATGTCAAGGTAGTGCTCTAACCAGCTGAGCTACGCGCCTAAGAAACAAGAGTATAGCAGAGACTTTGAGAAAATTGCTAGTCCCTTCGGGCAAAATATTTCCATGCCCTCCCATGAGCCTGGTATTTCCTTGTTTCTGCAACGCAATTTCAATGCAGGGGATTTCCATCCGCATAGTATATACAGACACGCCTTCGGCTACACTAATCACATGTTTATCAAGCAGCCTATTCTTCATGACCTATCACACCCCTCACCAGAACAGCGATCATCTGCACGACCACCGGCGTGGTGATGCACAGCACAGGCATTATTTCGAAAATCGTAGTCAAAAAATCCTCGCGTGGGCACTGGGCCTGACCCTGAGTTTTGCCGCAGTCGAAGTCGCATTTGGATTTATATCAAATTCCCTGGCACTGATCTCTGACGCAGGGCACATGGTGACTGATGCTGCGGCACTGGGCCTGGCTTTGTTGGCGCAAATCATTGCCAAGCGCCCACCTACGGCAAAAAATTCTTTTGGTTTTGGCCGGGCCGAGGCATTGGCAGCTTTTGTAAATGGCCTGGCCATGCTGTGTGTGATTGCATGGATATGCAAAGAAGCGATACAAAGATTTTCTGCACCAGAAACTGTGCAAGGCGGAACCGTCATGCTGGTGGCTGGTATAGGGCTGGCGATTAATATCGTGGTTGCCTGGGTACTGTCACATGATAAGGAAAGCGTGAATACCAAGGCTGCCCTGGTTCACGTCATGGGGGATTTACTGGGTTCCATCGCCGCGATTATTTCTGGCGCCGTCATTTACAAAACTGGCTGGATGCAAATCGATCCATTGCTATCGATTTTTGTTTCGCTGCTGATTTTGAAATCCACATTCTCGGTCTTAAAGGAGTCCTACCACTTCCTGATGGAAGGTGTGCCCCATCATATAGACTACGTACAAATCGGCACCGACCTGGAAGACATCAATGGCGTACTGTCTGTACACGATTTGCATGTATGGGAAATGTCACCCGGCTACCCTGCCCTGATCGGCCACCTGGAAATCGAAGACCTAAGTGCCTGGCCTCGCATACTGGAAAGTGTCAAGGCCATGCTGCTCAGCAAGCACAAGATTGACCATATTACGCTGCAAGCGGAAGTCGCAGAGAGTGAAGAATATCAGGATTAAAATATGAACACGGGATGAAATATCATCCCGTGCAAACAATTTAATTCCTGCGCACTTCCAGCACGCCACTGACTTCATGCAGCACAGTCAGTGCTTTTTGCAATTGCGTAGTGCCACCTATCTCCACAGTAAACGACATACGCGCCTGTGACTTTGCACTCTGGGTATTGACGCCTATCACATTGATTTTTTCGCGGGAAAATACTTCAGAAATATCACGCAGCAAACCCTGCCTGTCCTGCGCCAGCACAAAGATATCCACGGGATAAACCGTATCCTTGCCGTGATCCCCCCAGGTGGTTTGTATCACCCGCTCTGGCGCTTTATTGCGCATTTCTGCAAAATTTTTGCAACTCAGACGGTGAATCGAAACCCCCTTGCCGCGTGTGACAAAGCCGACGATGTCATCAGGTGGTGCTGGTTTGCAGCAGCGTGCGAGTTGTGTCATCAAACCTTCAGTGCCTACTACCAGCACACCGGATTTGGCACCTTGTGTAACGCTGGATGCCCGGCTTTTATTGGTGAAATTGACTTCATCTGGCTCAACTTCCACAACATTTTCACGCAAAACTGTTTCTATTTGCCTGAGGCTGAACTCATCTTTACCAACAGAGAGGAAGAGATCATTGACATCAGCAAAACCCAGTTTGCGGGCCAGTTCTTCAAGATTGACTGCGGTCTTGCCTTCGCGCTGCAAGGTTTTCTCTACCAGGGCGCGGCCATTTGACAGAGTTTCTTCCTGGTCAATTGCATTGAACCAGGCACGGATTTTAGTACGTGTGCGGGTGCTGGCTGAGTAATCTGGTGAGAGCCAGTCGCGCGACGGGCCAGCCTGAGAAGAGCCGACCTTGAGAGTGATAATCTCTACCGTCTGGCCATTTTGCAAAGGTGTATTCAGCGGCACCATGACATTATCGACCCGCGCACCACGGCAGCGATGGCCAACATCAGTATGCAGGTGATAGGCAAAATCCACAGGAGTGGAATTGCAAGGCAGCTCTATGACACGGGCTTGCGGGGTCAGCACATAAATTCTGTCATCAAGGCTGGCGGCCTTGAGCTTTTCTACCCATTCACGTTGCAACTCTTCTTGTTCGACGACGACATCGGTGACATCGGTTTTCCATGCCAGCAATTGCCTGAGCCAGGCAATTTTTTCATCATATTCCTGCGCTGAAAAGTTTGACCCACCCGACTCTTTATAGCGCCAGTGCGCCGCCACGCCATATTCTGCAAACTGATGCATTTCACGCGTGCGTATCTGCACTTCGAGCGGCCTGCCATCTTCTACCACCACAACCGTATGTAATGATTTATAGCCATTCGGCTTGGGGCGGGAAATATAATCGTCAAACTCTTTGGGTATCGGTGTCCAGGCATTGTGAACCAGACCCAGGACGGTGTAGCAATCCTTGATGTCATCGACGATGACACGGAAAGCACGCACGTCATACAACTCATCAAAGTTGACTGACTTGCCCTTCATTTTTTTCCAGATACTGTAGATATGCTTGGGGCGCCCGGATACCTCAGCCTTGACGCCTGCTATCTGCAATTCCTTGTTCAGCCTGTCTATGGCATTGACGACAAAGCTCTCGCGTTCCAGGCGCTTTTCTTCGAGCATCTTGGCAATGCGCTTGTATTGTTGTGGCTCGAGAAAACGGAAGGACAGGTCTTCCAATTCCCATTTAAGCTGCCAGACACCCAGGCGGTTTGCCAGCGGCGCATACAAGTCCATGGTTTCACTGGCATATTGCTGGGCTGCACCATCTTCGCGTTTGCATTCTGCAAAATAACGCAAGGTGGTCACCCGGGATGCCAGACGCACCAGCACCACACGCATGTCGGTGGCCATGGCCAACACCATCTTGCGCAGGGTTTCCATCTGGTTGGCGGCTTTTTCAGCAGCGTCTTTACCACGGCCTACATCGTGTTGCGTCAAGGCAGCTTCACGCAACTTCATCAGACGGCGTATGCCTGTGACCAGATCTGCGATTTCCTTACCAAAACGTATTTCTATCTGCTCCGCTGCGATCGGATTCAATTCTGGTAATTCAAACAGAATGGCAGCAATACGGGTATCAACATCGGTACGCAACATGGCCAGCGTCGCCACCACGCCATTGACAAACTGCAGGGCATTTTGCTCTGTGATGACGCACTTGTTCGCATATAAGGGGGTAACGTATTCCAGCGCCGCGATGACGCGCTCGGCATCGGCTTCGGACAAGCCTTCAAGCAAAGCCGCTTCTGTTGCTGTAGTCGAGATTGATACCATATGATCTATATCTGTGCAGCTGTTACAACAACCTCTATGAGCCAGGCCGGATTGGCCAATTTAGCTTCTACCGTTGCACGCGGTGGCGTATTACCCTGAGCAACCCAGGCATCCCATACCTGATTCATACCACTGATGAGGCTGATGTCAGACAAAAATATCTGGCAACTAAGTATGCGCGTCTTGTCACTCCCGGCTTCAGCCAGCAAGCGGTCGATATGGGCCAGCACTTGCGCTGTTTGCCCTGCAATATCCTGGCTGGCGTCGTCAGGAATTTGGCCAGCCAAATAAACAACTTTATTAAAAATGGCGGTTTCGGACAAACGCGGACCTACGTGAAATCTTTGGATACTCATTTTTTTCTTAATTTTAGTTCAATAAAAAATCAACAGCCACAGCGATCTGCTCAGGCTGAACAAAAGTTGGAGCATGCCCCACACCGGCAAACTCCACCAGCCGTGCACGCGGACCACGCTGCGTCATCGCTTGTGCTGATTCAGCGGTCAGCAAATCTGATTCTGCCCCACGTACCAGCAAGGTCGGACACTGTATCGCATCATACGCTGCCCACAACATGGTCTGGGCAATTGCCGCCAATTCTGGCGTACTGGCCTTGATAGGCTGCGCTAGGCCAAGGTCATAGTGTCGCACCCATTGCCCTTGTTCATTTTGACGCAAAACATCCCGCGCCAGTTTTTCCCACTGCGCCGGACTATGCGGACCAAAGGAGATCGAAATGGCCTTGATATAGGCTTGCGCCTCATCAAAGCTGGCAAAACGCACATCCTGGCCTATGTAATCACCTATCCTCGCCAGTGCATCCGGATTAAGCACGGGACCCACATCATTCAGGATCAACTTTTTGATGGGATTGTCAGGCAAGCTCGCAAGACTCATGCCTATCAAACCACCCATGGAGGTGCCAAACCAGTGCACGGTTTCAGCGTCCAGCCTGGCAAGCAGGCTGACCATATCACTGACATATTGCGGTATCTGATAGTGCATGGGATTGCGCAAACGGCCTGAATAGCCACGCCCGACGACATCAGGGCACACCACGCGGTATTCCTCGCACAAAGCCACAGCCAGAGAATCAAAGTCCTCAGCCACCCGCGTCACACCGTGGACGCAGATTAAGGCCTTGGGATTAAGCGGGTCACCCCACTCTTTGTATGACATGGCGTGCAAGCCGGTAGGCGAGATACATTGCACTGATTTGCGTCTGGCCTGCATGGATTATCCTCGTGAACAGTATTTTTACTAGCGTATATGACTGACATTTTACCGTTCGTTGCGCTTAAAATCATTGTTAACTGTTGATAGGCATGTTTTTTTGACAAAAAATGCGTGCCTTGAAGGATATCAGTAGCTATTTTTTCATTCCCATAACAAAACTCACTACAGGAGACAGCATGTCAGCATCTTCACTCAAAAGCAAAACCGCACTGGTTACAGGTTCCACTTCCGGCATAGGGTTGGGCATCGCCCGCTCCCTGGCTGCTGAAGGTGCAAATATCGTCTTCAATGGCTTTGGTGACCGGCAAGAAATACAGGTCTTGCAAACTGCCGTGGAAAGCGAATTTGGCGTGAAGACTGCTTATCACAACGCTGACATGAGCAAGGCAGTTGAAATCGAAGCCATGATGAGCTTCGCCAGCAATACTTTTGGCGGCGTAGACATCCTGGTCAATAACGCAGGCATACAGCATGTCGCTAACATTGAAGACTTCCCGGTTGAAAAATGGGATGCCATCATTGCCATCAATCTGACTTCCAGCTTCCACACTACCCGCCTGGCCTTGCCGCAAATGAAGCAAAAAAACTGGGGCCGCATCATTAACCTGGCATCCGTCCACGGCCTGGTTGCATCCGCACAAAAATCTGCCTACGTGGCAGCCAAGCATGGTCTGGTCGGCTTTACCAAGACCACGGCACTGGAAACCGCGCAAACAGGCATTACCTGCAACGCTATCTGCCCTGGCTGGGTATTAACACCGCTGGTACAAAAACAGGTCGATGCGCGCGCAGAAAAAGATGGTGTTGATAATGAAACCGCAAAAAAACGCTTGCTGGCGGAAAAACAGCCCTCAGGTGAATTTGTGACGCCGGAACAACTCGGCGCACTTGCCGTATTCTTTTGCAGCCCGGCGGCCGATCAAATTCGCGGTGTAGCGTGGAATATGGATGGTGGCTGGGTAGCGCAATAAAATATAAACAGGATAGGGATGCGACAAAGTATCTGGTTTCGCTAGTAGCGTTCCTGAATTCAGATGTATAGTTTCATTAGTCATTTGAATAGGGAGCACCCATGCAAACTACCATGCACATCGTTCTGGTTTCTGTAACTTTATTGAGTGCCGCTACTTGCGCTGCGGCTGACAAGATGAAGCCTGGCCTGTGGGAAATGACGACCAAGTCAGATTCCATGAAGGCCATGCCCAAGATCCCGCCAGAGCAACTGGAAAAAATGAAGCAGATGGGTATCAAAATGCCTGATATGCAAAATGGCGCTATGGTGCACAAAGTTTGCTTCACCAAAGAAATGGTTGACCAGGATAAACCACCGGCCAGTGGTCGCGAGCAACACTGCCAAAATAAGAGCTTCAACCGGTCTGGCAACACTTATACGGCTGAGATGGTCTGCGAGGGCCCGGACATGAAAGGCACAGGTACCGTCAAAGGTAGTATGACCTCAGAAAGCCTGAATTCCGTCTATGACTTCAACGGTAGCTCACGTGGCAAGCCAATTAACCACCATATGGAAACCACAGGTAAATGGCTGGGCAATGACTGTGGTGATACCAAACCCTTCCCCATGCCACAGAAGAAATAAATCCTATAGAATTTTACTGTCTTCAATAGCAACAAAGGCCGGCGCATGTGCACCGGCCTTTGTTTTTAAGCCGCGCCCAAATATCAGGCTACAGCACTGACATCCAGTGTTGCCTCGGTCTTGGCGATGATTTCTTCCTTGCTGACACCAGTCGCCAATTCGACTAGCTTCAAACCTGCTGGCGTAACGTCAATGACGCCGAGATCAGTAATAATGCGATTGACCACGCCTACACCTGTCAATGGCAGATTGCAAGCCTTAAGGATTTTATGCGCATCGCCCTTGGCCACGTGCTCCATCAGCACCACGACGCGGCCTACCCCTGCCACCAGATCCATCGCACCGCCCATACCCTTGACCATCTTGCCGGGGATCATCCAGTTAGCCAGGTCGCCATGCTCACTGACCTGCATCGCCCCCAGGATAGCCAGATTGATCTTGCCGCCACGTATCATGGCGAAAGAGTCTGCTGAGCTGAATATCGATGAACCGGGCAAGGTCGTTACCGTTTGCTTGCCAGCGTTGATCATGTCTGGGTCAACTTCTTCTTCAGTCGGGAAAGGGCCTATGCCCAGCAAACCGTTTTCTGACTGCAGCCAGACTTCCATGCCTTGTGGCACATGATTGGCGACCAGGGTCGGTAAGCCTATGCCCAGGTTAACGTAAAAGCCGTCTTGCAACTCTTGTGCTGCACGTGCAGCCATTTCATCACGATTCCATGCCATGTCTTGTCTCCTGCTATCTTAATTCGATGGGCGTACGGTACGCTGTTCTATACGTTTTTCTGGATTGGCATTGACGACGATGCGCTGCACGAAAATACCTGGTGTGTGGACTTCATCCGGGTCCAGCTCACCGATTTCCACCAGCACCTCGACTTCAGCCACCGTAAACTTACCCGCCATCGCCACATTGGGGTTGAAGTTGCGTGCAGTTTTGCGATAGACCAGATTACCGGCCTTGTCAGCCTTCCAGGCTTTGACCAGGGACACATCAGATACCAGTGAACGTTCCATCACATATTTTTGGCCATCGAATTCGCGAATTTCCTTGCCATCGGCAACGATGGTGCCTACACCAGTCTTGGTGAAAAAGGCCGGGATACCAGCGCCGCCAGCACGCAATTTTTCAGCAAGTGTACCCTGTGGTGTGAATTCCAGTTCCAGTTCGCCAGCCAGGTATTGGCGCTCGAACTCCTTGTTTTCACCAACATAGGATGAAATCATTTTCTTGATCTGGCGGGTCGTCAACAACTGCCCCAGACCAAAACCGTCAACACCGGCATTATTTGAAATGGCGGTCAACTCTTTGACGCCAGAATCGCGCAAGGCAGCAATCAGTGCCTCAGGAATGCCGCACAGACCAAAACCGCCTACAGCGATGGTCTGACCATCCTTGATAATGCCCGCCAGCGCACTGACTGCGTCAGGATAAACTTTGTCCATAATGTCCCCTCTCCAGGTTGTAAATCGATATTTCTTTTATCAAATGGCTGCTTGCAACATACAGTGAACAGCCATGCAAATCATTAGTCTTACAGGATATGATGCTGCGTTATACTGCGCAATACCGTAAAAATACGCCTTTCCTACAAACCTGTCAGTGGACCGCAGAAATGAATGTCGTACAGCCTATCGATTTTGAATCCATATTTCAACATGCACCTGTTGGTATGTGCGTGTCGCAAAACCGTATTATTCATGCCTGCAATGATGATCTGGCTAACATGTTTGGCTATCAAAAAGATGAATTGCTGGGTCAGTCTTTTCTGGTACTTTACCCCAGTCCTGACGAGTTTGAACGTACCGGTGCACGCATCACGCCCATCATGAATGCCAAGGGCTATTATTCTGATGAACGCATCATGAAACGGGCAAACCAGGAATTGTTCTGGTGCCACGTATCAGGCCGTGGCCTGAACAAGGACAACCCGCACGCCGCCGGTATCTGGACTTTTGAAGACCTGAGTGCCAAACGCTCTGTAACTGCCGAACTGACACCCCGTGAACGCGAAATCGCGGCACTGCTGGTAGAAGGCAAAACCAGCAAGCTGATTGCGCGCCAGATTAACCTCAGCCCACGGACCGTGGAAATGCACAGAGCAAAGCTCATGCGCAAGTTCAATTCTGCGACATCCAGTGAACTGGTGCACAAACTGCTGGGCATCATGCGCTAAGCGGCCAATTCATCAAAATGCCTGAGGTCGCATCTGGCTTGTCTCACTAACGCAAGCTTAAACTCAAAAGCAAATTCAAGCGCAAATTCAAATCTTCACGGCTTTACTTTTACGTTTTGCGACTTTGATTTCACTCAACTTTTGCTTGATCGCTTCGGGTAAGGCTTCAGATTTGCCCGTCTCAGCCGACACCCAGACGACTTTGGCACCGCCTTCTGCATACAGGGCATAACCGTCACCGACGGAACGCATCTCCTGCATGGTTTCAAAACTGCTTCGCCCCGCTGCACCGATATAGGTACACACCTCCACCTGACCAGGATACTTCAAAGGCTTTTTGAAGGTGCAATAGGCATTGACGATGACCGGGCCATTGCCCGCCTCATCCGGCAGACAACCCATCATGCTCAGCCACTCAATACGCGCCTGCTCCATATAGCGAAAATATACGGTATTGTTGACATGGCCCATGGCATCCATATCGCCCCACCGGATAGGAATGGTGACGGTATAGACCAGCTTCTTTTCCGTAACCTTATTCTCTATCATTGCACGCTCATACCGTCATCTGCAGTCACGATGGCACCATTGAGGAAGCGTGATTCTTCCGCCGCCAGCAAAAGCAGCAAACCGTCCAGATCTTCTGGTGTTCCTACACGTTTTCTTGGCAAGACATCGACCAACTTCTGGCCAGCCTCGGTCGCAAAATAATCTGAATTGATTTCTGTGGAAATATAACCCGGGCAAATCGCATTCACATTGATGCCATACTTGCCCCACTCCACCGCCATGGCCTTGGTCATGTGTACGACCGCTGCCTTGCTCATGCAGTAAATACCTATCTGTGGCAACACGCGCAAACCAGCAACTGAAGCGATATTGATGATGCGGTGTTGCTTTTTAGGGTCGCCCTTATGGCGGGCAATCATGCGCTTGGCAGCCTCCTGTGCTACGAAGAAGGCACCGCGCTGGTTGGTATCCATGACATAGGCATAATCGTCCGGCGTCACATCAACCAAGCGTTGCGTGGTTGACACACCAGAATTATTGATCAGGATATCGATAGGGCCAGCCTCGGTCTCGGCATGGGCAATCGCTGATTTGATACTACCGTAATCCGTCACATCCAGAGCAACCACATGGGCGGCACCACCTTCAGATTCGATTTCAGCACGCAATTCTTTGAGCCTGTCTATACGACGCGACGCCAGCACGACTTGCGCACCTGCCTGTGCCAGGATTTTGGCAAATCGCGCGCCAAGACCACTGGAAGCACCGGTTACCAGTGCAATCTTGCCTTCGAAATTGACTTCTATGCCCATCTGATTCTCCGCAAATATTTGGAATAAATTCACTATTCTATAAGACTCTATGATGACATACTGATTATGCTTGTGTTGTATGGTTTTGAATTACTTGCAGATTTTTACAGAAATTTTCCTGCTATTTGGCATGATCTTGATGCATACCAAAGTTGGCTCTGCGATAATTCTGTGTATTTTGCGCATCACTGGTCAGGACTTGCGCAAAATTGTCCCAACAAGGCATAGCAACGAAGGCAGTACTTTAGTACGACTAGGTGCTGCAACACAGCTGGGACAATTTTGCGTAAGTCCAAAAAATTCGAGCATGTCCTCGCTTGCGCAATATATCCACAGCAGATAACATGCTGACAGCAAATAAGCACGCTCGTTCGAAAATCTTCAGAAAGTGAAAATAGCCATGACACAAAGCATACTTGAACAGTACGGTCCCCGCGACGCAATGGAATATGACGTCGTCGTCGTTGGTGGTGGACCCGCTGGCTTGTCGGCAGCCATCAAGCTGAAGCAACTGGCCGCAGAAAAAGGCACGGAAGTATCAGTCTGCGTACTCGAAAAAGGTGGCGAACCTGGTGCCCACATTCTGTCTGGCGCAGTCATGGACCCCAAAGCCCTGACCGAACTCTTTCCTAACTGGAAGGAAATGGGCGCACCATTGAATACTGAAGTTACTGAAGACCGTGTCCTGGTATTGACAGAGAAAAGCGCATACCGCACACCCAACTGGATGTTGCCTGCCTGCTTTGAGAATCATGGCAACTACATCGTCTCCCTCGCCAATGTCACACGCTGGCTGGGTCAGCAGGCTGAAGCCCTGGGCGTAGAAGTATTCCCTGGCTTTGCCGCAGCAGAAGTCTTGTACAACGAAGATGGCTCCGTCAAAGGCGTTGCCACTGGCAATATGGGCGTAGACCGTCACGGCCAGCCGACTTCTTCTTTCCAGCTCGGCATGGAATTACATGCAAAATACACCCTGTTTGCCGAAGGTGCACGTGGCCACCTGGGCAAGCAAGTCATCGCTAAATACGATTTGAACAAGGGCAAAGACCCGCAATCCTATGGTATAGGCATCAAGGAATTGTGGGAAATCGATCCGAAGCAACACAAACCCGGCCTGGTGGTACACACTACCGGCTGGCCATTGATGGACCAGTACAGCGGCTCTTTCCTGTACCACCTGGAAGACAATCTGGTGGCAGTTGGCTACGTGGTTGGCCTCGCCTATGAAAATCCTTACCTGTCGCCTTACGAAGAATTTCAGCGCTTCAAGACCCACCCTTCTATCCGCACTTTCTTTGAAGGTGGCAAACGTATTTCTTATGGCGCGCGTGCGATTACTGCCGGTGGCTTGCAATCCCTGCCCAAACTGGTGTTCCCTGGCGGTGCATTGATAGGTTGCGATGCCGGTTTCCTCAACATGAGCCGCATCAAGGGTAGCCATGCAGCAATCAAGACCGGCATGCTGGCTGCAGCGGCGGCCTTTGAAGCGGTATCTGCCAACCGCCAGCATGATGAGCTGAGCGCTTATTCAACAGCGTTTGAGCAATCTTGGCTGCATGACGAGCTGTACACTGCCCGCAATGTCAAACCCCTGCTCAAGCGCGGCACTTATGGTTCACCACTGGTATGGCTGGATCAGGTGGTCTTGCGTGGCAAGGCACCATGGACCTTGCATCACAGCAAGGCTGATCATGAATGCCTGCGCCCTGCTTCGGAATGCAAGCCTATCGTTTATCCAAAGCCGGATGGCAAGCTGACTTTTGACCGCCTGTCATCAGTATTTATCTCGAATACCAATCATGCAGAAGACCAGCCGATTCATCTGACCTTGAAAAATGCTGATGTGCCAGTCGCAGTCAACCTGGCCAAATTTGCTGGCCCTGAAGCGCGTTATTGCCCGGCTGGTGTATATGAGTTCGTGAAAACGGAAGAAGGCGCAGACCGCCTGCAAATCAATGCGCAAAACTGCGTGCATTGCAAGACTTGCGATATCAAGGATCCAACGCAGAACATCGTCTGGGTAACGCCTGAAGGTGGGGGAGGACCTAATTATCCAAACATGTAGTCGAAGTCCTGATTAAGCTACTGCGCAGCGCAATTTTGAGCCTGCTGTTTTTGCAGATTCGTCATCGTACGTTCGCACGACTGCGCTTCTTAACTCAAACTTGCGTTGCTCGCTACGCTTACTCAAGCCTTCTTGGCACTGCTGTTTGAAATGAAGTTCTGATGCGAAAAAGCCGCTGATCAGCGGCTTTTTCGTTTTCAAGATTTCTATCACTTCAAGTTTTAATTACCATTTACCCGCCAGAATTTTCTCCAGCCAGAATGTGCCTATGACAGTTTTCACGTCGGTGATATGGCCGGATTTGATCCAGTCCAGCATTTCTGGAAGGGTGGCGGTAAATACTTCGAGAAATTCTTCTTCATCGAGGGTGGCCTGCCCTGCCGTCAAACCCTTGGCCAGGTAGATGTCAAGATGCTCGTCTGAATACGCAATGGCATTGTGTATGGTGCAGACAAAAGACCAGTCGCTGGCGGTGTAGCCGGTTTCTTCGCGCAACTCGCGCTGGGCGCACAGCAAGGGGTCTTCACCTGCATCTATTTTGCCAGCCGGGAATTCTATGAAGACCTGATGCAAGGGATAGCGGAACTGTTTTTCCAGCAGGATGCGGCCATCGTCAAACAAAGGAATGATAACCACAGCACCAGGGTGACGTATGTATTCACGGGTAGCTGTCTGTCCATCAGGCAAGGATACGACGTCTTTGTCGACTTTGAGGAAACTGCCCTCGTACACCAGCTCGCTGCTGATCTTGGTTTCTTGCAGATCGAGTTTGCTGGTGATTTTCTCAACCATGATTGCGCTTCAGATAGCGATACACAAAACCGGGAAAAGCCAATACCAGGAAAAGGCAGGCATTGATCGCATAAAACTCCCATCCCTGCGGGAAGCGGTTACCTGCGGCCGACTCAAGGACAAAAGCAATGCCACCGACACAAAAATACAGGATGATGAGTTCAAAAAGACGCAACCACAGCGACTTTACCTGAACAGCCACATTCATTTCTGGTGCTTCAGAATATGCAGGCCTAGTACGCACAGGCACATCATTCGTGATGATGGATGTCGCATTCACATCGTCATCTTCAACAGCCGGAGTAGCAACAGCCAAATCCACTGCAGATGAGGAAGCTGATTTCCAAAAGAAAATAGATTTGAGAAATGCGAAGCGCTGCAAACCAATAATAGCAAAGCAGCGCTCATTCAAGAAAGGCAGGTTGGCAGCGAGCACTGCCAACACGATGATCAGCCAGGTAGATGCAGAATTACCCACTGCTGGCCGTATCAGTATTTAAGTGTATTGGAAATGGCATTCACGCAGGCTGTCATCAGAGAACCCGGCAAGATACCCAGAACCACGACGATCAGGCCATTCACGCTCAAGACCATGCGCATGTCAGTGCTGGCAACGATAGGACTATGATCCAGCGGATCATCAAAGTACATGAGTTTGACGATGCGCAGGTAATAGAAAGTACCAATCAGCGAGAATGCCACGGCGACCAGGGCCAGCCATAATTTGCCAGTGGACAAAACTGCCTGCAAGACCGACAGCTTGGCATAGAAACCCATCATAGGCGGGATACCAGCCAACGAGAACATCAGCAGCAACATGACCAGGGCAAACCATGGATTGCGCTTGTTCAAACCTTTCAGATCTTCCAGATTTTCTGCCTCAAAGCCTGAACGTGCCAGCAACATGATGACACCGAAAGTACCCAACGTTGTCAAGACATAGGTGATGCTGTAGAACATGGAAGAACTGTAAGCATCAACTGCCAGATCAGAATTGCCATTTGCCACGCCGGACAACAGGCCCAGCAGCATGAAACCCATTTGCGAAATGGTGGAATAAGCCAGCATACGCTTCAGATTCGTTTGCGCAATCGCGGTCAGGTTACCAATCGCCATTGACAAGACTGCCAGCACTACCAGCATTTGTTGCCAGTCAACTGCCAACGGGAACAAGCCTTCGACCAACAAACGGAAGGTGATTGCAAATGCTGCCAGTTTAGGTGCGCCACCCAGTAGCAGGGTCACTGCAGTTGGTGCGCCCTGATAGACGTCGGGCACCCACATATGGAAAGGTACCACACCCAGTTTAAACGCCAGGCCGGCAACCAGGAAAACAATACCGAATACCAGGATGGTTTTATTCGCTGTTGCAGTAGCAGTCACCTTCACAACTTCACTCAGTTGCAAGGAACCTGTAGCACCGTACAACATGGAAATACCATACAACATGAAACCAGAAGCCAGCGCACCCAGGATGAAATACTTCATCGCCGCTTCGGTAGAAACAGTATGGTCACGACGCAGGGCAACCAGGGCATACAGTGACAGGGACATCAATTCCAGGCCCAGGTAAATCACCAGGAAGTTATTACCTGAAATCATCACCATCTGGCCCAGCAAGGCAAATAGCGCCAACACATAGTACTCGCCACCAAGGTGGGTATTGGTCATGGCGCGGTCGCTGACGTATTGACGTGAATAAATCAGGGTGACACCTACTGCGATATAAGAAAACAGTTTCAGCAGCACTGCCATGGGATCAGAAACAAACATGTTGTTACTGACATACTCCGACTTCACCGGATCAGCGAATAGCACAGTCAGGACACCACAGATCGTCAAAGCCAGTATGCTCAGCGCATATGTCACATTGCGTTTGCTGTCAGGCAAAAACATATCGATCAGCAAGATGGCGCAAATCGCCAGCAGCAAAAAGATTTCAGGATAAAGTGGTATCAGGTTCATATTATTCATTTTTTACTAGCATTGATCTGCTGCCACGACTGCCTGATCCAGGTTGCCGTGGCTTGCTTATCCAAATTCCCGGTCAGGGTGTCAGCTTGGGAACTGCCACGTGTTGCAACAGATCAGTTACCGAGACCTGCATTGCATCTGTAAATGGAGCCGGATACAAACCCATTACCAGTACCGCTATTGCCAACACACCCAGCATGAAGAATTCACGTTTATTCAGGTCACTCAGATGAGCCACATGTTCATTCGTGATATTGCCAAACACAACGCGCTTGACCATCCACAGAGAGTAGGCTGCACCAAAAATCAGAGCTGTTGCTGCCAGCATGCCTATCCAGAAATTAAACTGTACTGCACCCAGGATCACCATGAACTCACCAACGAAACCGGAAGTTGCCGGCAAGCCGCAGTTAGCCATGGAGAACAACACGAACAAGGCAGCAAATTTAGGCATGGTATGAACCACACCACCGTAGTCAGCAATTTCACGGGAATGTACGCGGTCATACAAGACACCGATACACAGGAACATCGCGCCAGAGATAAAGCCGTGAGAAATCATTTGTACAATAGCGCCCTGCACAGACATGTCGTTGAACATGAAGAAGCCCAGAGTCACAAAGCCCATGTGCGCAATTGAAGAATACGCGACCAGCTTTTTCATATCTTTTTGTACCAATGCCACCAAGCCGATATAAATAACGGCGATCAAAGACAATGTGATCATGAAACCTGCCATGTAATGGCTGGCGTCAGGTGCGATAGGCAAAGAGAAACGCAGGAAACCATAAGCACCCAGTTTCAGCATGATGGCAGCCAGTACCACGGAACCACCAGTAGGTGCTTCTACGTGAGCGTCAGGCAACCAGGTATGTACTGGCCACATTGGCACCTTGACTGCAAACGCCATCAGGAAGGCGCAGAAGATCATGATCTGGGTAGTCAATGGCAAAGGCAGTTTATGCCATACCAGGATATCAAATGAGTGACCGGCTTTCAGGTACAGGTAGATGATGGCAATCAGCGTCAGCAAAGAACCCATCAGGGTGTACAGGAAGAACTTGAACGCTGCATACACACGGTTCGGACCACCCCAGACACCAACAATGATGTACATAGGGATAAGCGTGGCTTCAAAGAAGACATAGAACAACATACCGTCAGTTGCACAGAACACGCCTATCATCAAGCCTGACAAAATCAGGAAGGCACCCATGTATTGGGCAACCTGTTTTTCTATGACTTCCCATGCTGCGATCACGACGATCACGGTGATGAAAGCTGTCAGAGGCACCAGCCACAATGAAATGCCGTCTATACCCAGTGCATAAAACACATTGAAGCGTTCTATCCAGGTATATTTTTCAACAAACTGCATGCCATGCGCAGCATTGTCAAAAAGCTTGATCAAGGGCAGCGTGACGATAAAGCTGCAGATAGAACCGATCAGTGCAACACCGCGCACCAGGGCGGGATTATTATCGCGACCAAAGGCCAGTATGAAGATACCGAAGGCTATCGGTAACCAGATCGAAAGGCTAAGTAGAGTAGAAGTAGACTGCATAGTAATTATCTTTTTATAGCCGTGGTCACTTATTTAGCAAAGGGAAACAGCACTGTATAAGCCAGGAATCCCATCACGCCGAGTATCATCACAAATGCATAGTGATAGATATAACCACTCTGCAAATGACGTATCAATTTGGAGACCCAGCCAACCAGTTTCGCGCTGCCGTTAACTACCAGGCCATCGATGAGGCCTTTGTCACCAATATTCCACAGGCCGCCACCGAGTACACGTGCGCCACCGGCAAACACGATTTCGTTAAAACGGTCCATGTAGTATTTGTTTTCAAGCAAGGTGTACAGTGGGTTGACTGCCTTCTTGATCGCTGCCGGAATTTCAGGTTTGACCATGTAGAACACATAAGCAGTTACCACACCTGCCAGCGCAAGCCAGAATGGTGGCGTCATGAAGGAATGCAGACCCATCGCACCAGCACCATGGAATTCGTGCTTGAGCTCTTCCATCGCATGATGTGCTTCATTAACGAAAATGACGTTTTTGAAGAAGCCGCCAAACAACATCGGTTCAATTGCGATCGCACCAATAAACAGCGAAGGAATAGCCAGCAAGACCAGAGGCAGCCAGACAACCATAGGAGACTCATGCGGTTTCTGACCCGGAGCCAGACCATGGTGGTGATCATCATGATGATCGTCAGCAGCATGGTGGTCGTCTTTGTGTGCATCCTTATGTGCAACTTTATGATCATCGTGATGATCATGTGCATGCGCCTTGCCGAAATTTTCCTTGCCGTGGAAGACCAGGAAATACATGCGGAAAGAATAGAATGCCGTCACAAATACACCTGCCAGTACAGCAAACTGGGCAAAACCGGCGCCAGGCAAATGACTGGCCTGCACTGCCTCGATAATACTGTCCTTGGAATAGAAACCGGACAGGAATGGTGTACCTATCAATGCCAGCGAACCAGCCAGAGATGTCAGCCATGTAATCGGCATGTACTTTCTCAAGCCCCCCATGTTGCGGATATCCTGATCATGGTGCATACCGATAATCACGGAACCGGCACCCAGGAACAGCAGCGCTTTAAAGAAAGCATGTGTCATCAGATGGAATACCGCAACCGAGTAAGCAGAAGCACCCAGTGCCACTGTCATATAACCCAGTTGTGACAATGTGGAGTAAGCCACCACGCGTTTGATATCGTTCTGGATGATACCCATGAAACCCATGAACAGCGCAGTAATCGCACCTATCACCAGGATGAAGGACAAGGCAGTGTCAGACAATTCAAACAATGGTGACATGCGTGACACCATGAAGATACCTGCGGTAACCATGGTCGCCGCGTGGATCAGTGCAGAAATCGGGGTTGGGCCTTCCATCGAGTCTGGCAACCAGACATGCAGAGGGAATTGTGCAGACTTACCCATCGCGCCAATAAACAGGCAGATACAGGCAACAGTAATCAGCATCCAGTCTGTATGAGGCAACAACATGGCTGCCAGTTCATTTTTCTTGGCGAATACTTCAACGTAGTTCATGGAACCGGTATTAGCGACCAGCAAGCCTATACCCAGGATGAAACCAAAGTCACCGACACGGTTAACCAGAAAGGCTTTCATATTGGCGTAGATCGCCGTTGGTTTGGTGTACCAGAAACCGATCAGCAAATAAGAAACCAGACCCACAGCTTCCCAGCCAAAGAACAATTGCAGGAAATTGTTGCTCATCACCAGCATCAGCATGGCGAAGGTGAACAGGGAGATATACGAGAAGAAGCGGTTATAGCCTTCGTCTTCTGCCATATAGCCAATTGTGTAGATATGCACCATCAGCGACACAAAGGTCACAACGCACATCATCACGGCTGTCAGGCTGTCTACCATGAAACCGACTTCCAGTTTCATGTTACCGACCTTCATCCATTGATACAGGGTCTCGTTATAAATTGCGCCATCCATCACGGCAGACAAGGTCATGCAAGAGATGATCAGTGCAATCAGCACACCAAGTATGGTGACTGTATGCGATACCTTGCGGCCAACCACATTGCCGAAAAACTTCGTTCCTAGCAAACCTGCAATAGCAGACCCGACCAGCGGCGCCAGTGGTACTGCCAATAATAATTGTGGGTTAAGTTGCCCCGCCATGATGACCCTTTGTTAGCTTTATTACTTTTCTAAATCGCCAGCGTATACCGGAATGCCGCGATTCACGACATTCCGCACCATTAACCTGATTAACCTTTTAATGCATCCAGGTCTTCGACATTGATGGTGTCCAGATTACGGAACAAGACCACCAGAATCGCCAGACCTATCGCTGACTCAGCAGCAGCAACGGTAAGTATGAAGAAGACGAATACCTGCCCTGCTGCATCACCCAGATAATGGGAGAATGCGATGAAATTGATGTTCACAGCCAGCAACATCAATTCAATTGCCATCAGCAAGACGATGATGTTTTTACGGTTGAGGAAAATACCGACGATGGAAATCGCAAACAGGATTGCGCCCAAAATCAGATAGTGCGTCAAACTCAAAGTCAAAGCCATTTAAGCCTCCGGATTCACAGTAGCTGCCGCAGCAGTGGCATTATTCTCAGCGCGTTCGGATTCAGCCTTCATGCTGACGATACGGATACGGTCCTTGGCTTTCACTTTGACTGCAGCTGCAGGATCAAAATACTTGCTGTCTTTACGACGACGCAAAGTCAGGGCAACCGCGGCAATGATAGCCAGCAGCAGAATGGCTGCAGCGACTTCAAAAGCAAACTGATAATGTGTGAAAATCTCTATACCCAGGTATTTGGTATTACCTATCTTGTCAGCAGCTGCCGGTACGTGATTGTCCGGACGCAGGAAGCCGCGCAGCAAAACTGCCGACATTTCCAGCACGATGATGACACCGACTGCCGCAGCCAATGGAAAGTGGCTCCAGAAACCTTCCCTCAGTTTGTCGAGGTTGATGTCCAGCATCATCACGACGAACAGGAACAGCACCATGACCGCACCGACATACACCAGCACCAGTACGATGGCCAGGAACTCGGCCTTCAGCAACAACCAGATACCTGCAGCATTGAAGAATGTCAGTACCAGGAACAAGGCGGCATGCACAGGGTTACGTGCAGAAATCACCTGAATCGCAGCGACTATCATAATCGCTGAGAAAACATAAAATAAAACGGTAGTAAATTCCATATCGAACCAGGTCCAGTTAGCGGTATGTGGCATCAGCGGCACGCGCTGCTGCAATTTGTGGCTCGTAACGATCACCTACAGCCAACAACATCTCTTTGGTGAAATACAGATCGCCGCGTTTTTCACCGTGATATTCCAGTACATGGGTTTCCACGATGGAATCGACCGGGCAGGACTCTTCGCAAAAACCGCAGAAAATACACTTGGTCAGATCAATGTCATAACGAGTAGTACGGCGAGTACCATCAGCACGCTGCTCAGATTCGATCGTGATTGCCATTGCCGGGCACACTGCTTCACACAATTTACAAGCGATGCAACGCTCTTCCCCATTCGGGTAGCGACGCAAGGCATGCAGACCACGGAAACGTGGAGACTGCGGTGTTTTTTCCTCAGGAAATTGCACCGTGATCTTGCGGGCAAACATATAGCGGCCTGTCAGGGCCAGGCCCTTGATCAGCTCGCGCAGCATCAGGCTGCCAAAAAAATCCTTGATTGCTTCCATTTTTTTAGCCTCTTACTTCCAAATATTCCATGGAGTTTGCATCCATGCTGCGACGATCACCAGATACACCAGAGTCAGCGGGATAAATACTTTCCAGCCCAGGCGCATGATCTGATCATAGCGATAGCGTGGGAAAGATGCGCGTGCCCAGATGAACATGGAAACCACAACAAAAGTCTTGATACCGAGCCAGATCCAGCCAGGGATGAAATCCAGGAAACTGAACGGTGCAGACCAGCCGCCAAGAAACATCAGGGATGCCATGGCAGAGATCAAAATCATATTGGCGTATTCAGCCAGGAAGAACATGGCGAAAGACATACCAGAGTATTCCACCATATGACCGGCAACGATCTCGGATTCACCTTCGACCACGTCAAACGGATGACGGTTGGTTTCAGCGATACCGGAAATTACATACACCACGAACATAGGCAACAATGGCAACCAGTTCCACGAGAACAGGTTGAAACCATGACTGGCCGCAAAACCTTTGGTCTGGGCGTTAACGATGTCGGTCATGTTCAGGCTGCCAGACACCATCAGCACGATAACCAGTACGAAGCCCATGGCGATTTCATACGACACCATCTGTGCAGAAGCACGCATGGCACCAAGGAAAGCATACTTGGAGTTGGATGCCCAACCGGCGATGATGATGCCGTAAACTTCCATTGAAGTGATTGCCATGATCAGCAGCAAACCTGCATTGACGTTTGCCAATACAGTTTCAGGACCAAATGGAACTACCGACCAGGCTGCCAGTGCTGGCATGATGGTCATGATAGGTGCCAATACGAACAAGACTTTATTGGCCTTGGCCGGGATGACGATTTCTTTCAGCAACAGCTTCAGCGCATCAGCAATAGGCTGCAACAAGCCTGCAGGACCTACACGATTAGGGCCAAGACGGATATGCATCCAGCCTATCATCTTGCGTTCCCACAAGGTCAGGTAGGCGACGCAACCCATCACTGGCAAAGTAATGCAGACAATCTTGATCAGCGTCCACAAAGGCAGCCACAAAGCACCAAGGTAGTGCTGACCCAGTTCATGGATAGAGAGCAGCAAATTCATTATGCACGCTCCAGTTTGATCGCACCGAACATACCATCCAGATTGGCTGTCAGCGTATGGCCAGCAGCAATCCTGACTACATTATCAGGCAGGGACTTATCGATTCCAACCGGGATCAGGGTAGATCCTGTTTTGCTCAGTCTCACCATATCGCCTTCAGCGATACCCAGCTTGCCAGCATCAACCTGGCTGATCCATGCTTGTGGTGCACGGGCATCGGCTGTCAGTTGCAGGGATTCTGCACGGCGTACGATAGCGTCTGTGCTGTAGATACCAACGTCAGCAATACGTTCCATGCCAGCAGTTGCGCTGACAGGAACTGATGGAGCCAGCTTGGACGAGTTGTTCAATTGTGTAGTCAGGTCAGTTTGCGTCAATACTGTTGCGCGCACTGCTTCTGCTGTTTCAAAATCAAAGTTTTCCAGGCCCAGCAAATTACCAAGTACGCGCAAGACTTTCCATGCAGGGCGCGTATCGCCCAGCGGTTTGACCACACCGTGGAAACTTTGTGCACGGCCTTCGCAGTTCACGAAAGTACCGGATGTTTCTGTATAAGGAGAAACTGGGAGCAAGACATCAGCATATTCAGCACCGTGCTTGAATGGTGACATGACGACGACCATTTCAGCATTGTCCAATGCAGCTTTGGCTTGTACAGGATGTGCGCTGTCAAGCAAAGGCTCGGCATGCAAGACGATGTAAGCTTTTTTGGCTTCAGTGAATACTGGCTTGGCATTATTGGCAGGAATTGCGTTTGCCAGGTAGCCACCAACTGTGTTTGCTGCTTCTGTCAGGTAACCAAATTCTGTACCTGCGTTTTCTGCTATCCATTGGGCCAGTGCATGCAATTGCGATGCTTCTGGATGGTAAGACGCTGTGTTACCGAGGAATACGCCGGCATTGCCAGCCAGCAGGCTGGCCGCAATCGCTTCTGCTTTGGCAGACGCTTGTACTGCTTCGAAACCTGCTGGTTTGGCGATTTCTTTTTTGGCTGCAATAGCAACTGCAACTTCGGCCAGAAACGCTGTCCACAGTGATGGAGCTACGATTGCATTGTTTGCCAGCTTGATGAGCAATTCATCATTCGTTGCATGCAGGATGCTGAGCTTGGCCCCCATTTTTACTGATTGACGCAGACGGGCTGCCAGCAAAGGATGGTCTTTACGCAGGAAAGAACCGATCACAAAAACGTTTTTCAACTGACCAAATTTGGCGATGCTGGTACCCAGCCAAGGTTTGACAGAAGAATTCAGTGCGAAGTCAGACTGGCGCAGACGGAAATCAACGTTATCAGAACCCAGGCCACGCACAACGCGTTGCAACAGTGTCAGTTCTTCCAGAGTAGAACTTGGTGCAGCAACAGCGGCGATAGCATCAGCACCATGCTCATGCTTGACGTTACGCAAACCATGCGCAACATATTCGAGTGCTGTTTGCCAGTCAGTTTCCTGCCATTCGCCGCCCTGCTTGATCATGGGCTTGGTCAGGCGTTCCGTGCTGTTCAGTGCTTCGTAAGAGAAACGGTCTTTGTCAGAAATCCAGCATTCATTGATTTCTTCGTTTTCCAGAGGCACTACGCGCATGACCTTGTTGTTCTTGACCTGAACAATCAGGTTGGAACCCAGGCCATCATGACCGCTGACCGATTTACGACGGGACAATTCCCAGGTGCGGGCGGAGTAACGGAAAGGCTTGGATGTCAGTGCACCGACTGGACACAGATCGATCATGTTGCCGGACAATTCCGAGTCAACCGTTTTGCCAACAAAGGAAGTGATTTCAGAATGCTCGCCACGGTTGAGCATGCCCAGTTCCATGACGCCAGCGATTTCCTGGCCGAAACGTACGCAGCGTGTGCAGTGTATGCAACGGCTCATTTCTTCCATGGAAACCAGAGGACCTACGTCCTTGTGGAATACCACGCGTTTTTCTTCGTCGTAACGGGATGCAGTGCCGCCATAACCAACAGCCAGATCCTGCAGTTGGCATTCACCACCCTGATCGCAGATAGGGCAATCCAGCGGATGGTTGATGAGCAGGAATTCCATCACTGCTTTTTGTGCTTTTACTGCCTTGTCGCTGGAAGAGCGAACGATCATGCCTGGCGTGACAGGTGTCGCGCAGGCAGGCAAAGGCTTCGGTGCTTTTTCAACCTCGACCAGACACATGCGGCAGTTGGCCGCAATAGATAATTTTTTGTGATAGCAAAAGTGCGGGATGTAGGTGCCAAGCTTATTGGCAGCGTCCATCACCATACTGCCCTCTTGGACTTCGACTTTTTTGCCGTCTATTTCGATTTCAACCATGGTCTACTCTAAGTGTGCTAACCGAAGCTGGCTTACATGTAAGTGGGCACCAAGCAATGCTTATGCTCGATGTGATATTCAAATTCTTCGCGGAAATTCTTAATCATTGCGCGTACCGGCATCGCCGCTGCATCACCCAGAGCGCAAATCGTTTTGCCCTGGATATTGTCAGCGATGGAGTTCAGCATATCCAGATCATCCGGACGGCCATGACCATGCTCTATCCTGTGCACCATGCGATACAACCAGCCAGTACCTTCACGGCAAGGTGTGCACTGACCGCATGACTCTTCAAAATAGAAATAAGACAGGCGCAATAGTGACTTGACCATGCAGCGTGTTTCATCCATGACGATGACAGCACCAGAACCCAGCATGGAGCCAGCCTTGGCGATGGAGTCATAGTCCATGTCGGTCGCCATCATGACTTCACCAGTCAATACCGGCATGGAGGAACCGCCAGGAATAACTGCCTTGATTTTTTTTCCGTCACGCATGCCACCAGCCAGTTCCAGCAAGGTGGCAAATGGCGTGCCCAGCGGCACTTCATAATTGCCTGGTTTTGCTACGTCACCAGACATTGAGAAAATTTTGGTGCCACCATTATTTGGCTTGCCCAGCGCAGCATATTTTTCACCGCCCATGGCAAATACGAAAGGCACAGCAGCAAATGTCTCTGTGTTATTGATCGTGGTTGGCTTGCCGTACAGACCAAAGCTGGCAGGGAAAGGCGGCTTGAAGCGTGGCTGACCTTTCTTGCCTTCGAGCGATTCCAGCAAGGCTGTTTCTTCACCGCAGATGTACGCGCCATAGCCGTGGAAAGCATGCAACTGGAAGTTGAAGTCTGAACCAGCAATCTTGTCGCCCAGCATATTGGCTGCACGTGCTTCTTCCAGCGCTTCTTCGAAACGGTCGTAGTCGGCAAAAATTTCGCCGTGGATGTAGTTGTAACCTACCGTAATCCCCATGGCGTAAGCACCTATGGCCATGCCTTCAATCAACGCATGTGGGTTATAACGGATAATGTCACGGTCCTTGAATGTACCAGGCTCGCCCTCATCTGTATTACAGACCAGATATTTTTGACCAGGGAACTGACGTGGCATGAAACTCCACTTCAAACCGGTAGGAAAGCCCGCACCACCGCGACCACGCAAAGAAGAAGCCTTCAACTCAGCAATCACTTGCTCAGGAGGGATTTTTTCATTGAGGATGCGTTTCAAAGATTCATAGCCACCGCGAGCTACGTAATCTTGCAAATGCCAGTTTTTACCATCCAGGCCAGCCAATATTAAAGGCTTAATATGGCGATTATGCAGACTCGTCATTATTTAACCTCTTTCAATTCATTGACCAGACCGTCAATTTTCTCATTCGACATGAAACTGCACATGCGTTTGTTATTAACCAGCATCACAGGCGCATCACCGCAGGCACCCATGCATTCGCCTTCAACCAGGGTGAACTGGCCATCTGCCGTGGTTTCCCTGTAATCGATACCGAGTCTTTGTTTCAGGTGATGTGCAGCGCGTTCGCCACCAGACAAGGCGCAAGGCAGATTGGTACAGACCGAAATCTTGAACTTGCCTACCGGCTTGGTGTTGTACATATTGTAGAAAGTCGCAACTTCCTGCACTGCTACTGCCGGCATGCCGATGTAGTCAGCCAGAGTCTGCATGACTTCCGGAGATACCCAGCCAGTTTCATCCTGGGCAATAGCCAATGCGGCCATCACAGCGGACTGGCGCTGGTCAGCCGGGAACTTTGCAAGTTCACGATCAATTTTTTTAAATGCCTGCTCTGATAACACCATAGCTAATGCCTCGATTCGACGCCCTCAGGACGCCGCTTTATCTGTCAATCTCACCAAACACAATATCCTGAGTACCGATGATCGTTACCGCATCAGCAATCATGTGACCTTTTGCCATTTCATCCAAACCCTGCAAATGCGCGAAACCTGGCGCACGAATTTTCAGACGATAAGGCTTGTTAGCGCCATCGGACATCAAGTAAATACCAAACTCGCCTTTAGGATGCTCAACTGCGGCATAAGCTTCACCAGCAGGAACATGGAAACCTTCGGTGAACAGTTTGAAGTGATGGATGAGTTCCTCCATATTCGACTTCATGTTCACGCGATGTGGCGGCGCAACCTTGTGGTTATCAGTAATCACCGGGCCCTGGTTATTTCGCAGCCACTCAACGCACTGTTTGATGATGCGGTTGGACTGGCGCATTTCTTCGACACGCACCAGGTAACGGTCATAACTGTCGCCATTGACGCCAACTGGAATATCAAAGTCCAGCAAGTCATAGACTTCATACGGCTGCTTTTTGCGCAAATCCCACTCTATGCCGGAACCACGCAACATAGGACCAGTAAAACCCATGGCCATGGCGCGCTCAGGAGACACGACACCAATACCAACCAAACGCTGCTTCCAGATACGGTTGTCGGTCAACAGTGTTTCGTATTCGTCGACATATTTCGGGAAACGGTTAGTGAAGTCTTCAATGAAATCCAGCAGAGAACCCTGACGGTTTTCATTCAGCAGCTTCATCGCTTTTTCATTTTTCAAGGCCGATGTCGTGAATTGCGGCATTTGATCCGGCAAGTCACGATACACACCGCCTGGGCGATAGTAAGCAGCATGCAAGCGTGCGCCTGAGACTGCTTCATAGCAATCCATCAGATCTTCACGTTCACGGAATGCATACAGGAACACCGCCATCGCACCCACGTCCAATGCATGCGCGCCTATCCACAGCAAGTGGTTCAACAGACGCGTGATTTCATCAAACATGACGCGGATGTATTGCGCACGCAAAGGCACTTCCAGACCCAGCATCTTTTCAATGGCCATGACATAGGCATGCTCATTGGCCATCATTGATACATAGTCCAGTCTATCCATGTAAGGCACAGATTGCAGGAAAGTTTTTTGCTCAGCCAGCTTTTCAGTCGCGCGATGCAAGAGGCCAATGTGAGGATCGGCACGTTGTATCACTTCACCATCAAGCTCCAGCACCAGGCGCAACACACCGTGCGCAGCAGGATGCTGAGGACCAAAGTTCAGGGTGTAATTCTTAATCTCAGCCATTATTTCATCCCGTAATTTTCTTCACGAATCACACGCGGCACATTTTCGCGTGGCTCTATCGTGACAGGCTGGTAAACAACGCGCTTTTGATCTGCGTCGTAACGCATTTCAACATAGCCGGAAACTGGAAAGTCTTTACGGAATGGATGACCGATAAAACCATAGTCAGTCAAAATACGACGCAAGTCATTGTGACCATCAAACAGAATACCGAGCAGATCGAAAGCTTCACGCTCATACCAGTTGGCGGCATTCCAGATATCGATCAGCGATGGCACGACCGGCATTTCATCATCCGGTGCAAACACGCGCACACGCAAACGCCAGTTATGCTTAATCGACAGCAAATGTGAAACAGCGGCAAAACGCGCACCCTCCCACAAGCCATCGCCATAGGCAGAATAATCAACGCCACAAAGGTCGATCAATTCTTCAAAACTGGTTTCTGCATGGTCACGCAAAGTGCGCATCACATCCAGGTAAGCAGTTGCAGAAACCACGATGGTGATTTCACCCAGCGCATTCCTTAAGTCAAGAATGCGTTCACCCAAGACATTTTTTACTGCTGCCTCAAGGTTTTCCAGTTTGGTAGTCATAATTTAATATTGCCCCAGCGATCGCGCGATTAACGAGCAATGGTATTGGTACGTTTGATCTTGTTTTGCAACTGTATGATGCCGTACATCAGTGCTTCAGCAGTTGGCGGGCAACCTGGCACATAAATATCAACTGGCACAATACGGTCGCAACCACGTACTACTGAATACGAATAATGGTAGTAACCACCACCATTGGCGCAAGAACCCATGGAAATAACCCAGCGCGGCTCTGCCATCTGGTCATATACCTTACGCAAGGCAGGAGCCATCTTGTTGCACAGCGTACCAGCAACGATCATGACATCAGACTGACGCGGAGAAGGACGAAATACCACACCAAAGCGATCCAGATCATAGCGGGAAGCACCAGCGTGCATCATTTCTACCGCACAGCAGGCCAGACCAAAGGTCATCGGCCACATGGAACCGGTACGCGTCCAGTTGATCAGCTTATCGGCTGTTGTCGTAACAAAGCCTTCGTTCAATACACCTTCAATTGACATAATCCATCACTCCCAATCCAGAGCGCCTTTTTTCCAGATGTACCAAAATCCAACGCCAAACTCCAGCACGAAGCCGAGCATAATCAGAAAACCCGTCCAGCCCAGATCACGCATTGCCACGCCCCAAGGGAAGAAGAATGCCGTTTCCAGATCGAACAAAATAAACAGAATCGCCACCAGGTAATAGCGCACATCAAATTTCATGCGCGCATCTTCGAATGCCTCAAAACCGCATTCGTAAGCAGAATTTTTTTGTGAGTCTGGTTTATATGGAGCAAGAACACGCCCCAGGATTTGCGGCACCACACCTACAGCGATACCAACCAGAATAAAGAGAAGAACTGGGAAATAATTTTCGAGGTTCACGTTAGGCTACCTGTAATTGAATGCCAGATTGAAGCAAGTCATTTCTTAAGACCAGACAACAAGAAACGACTGCTTCCTCGACCGGGCCAGCAAAGAAAACTGGCCTTATTTTTTTGGTGCCGACGACGAGACTCGAACTCGTACAGCTTTCGCCACTACCCCCTCAAGATAGCGTGTCTACCAATTTCACCACGTCGGCTTAAGCCCAGCATTCTACTATGTATAGCCTCATTGTTCAACGCGCAATTGCAGCAATTCAATGTTTTTTGCTGAGCAAGATCAATTTATTTTGGAATCTGACCCGCTTGACCAGCGGCGGAAGCTGGCGCAGATGTTGCAGTTGCAGCAGAAGCCGCCGCAGGAGCAGATGCCGGCGCACTTGCAGCAGCATTAGCAGCAGGCTGGACGACTGTTACGCCTTCCATCACACCACCGGAAGGTTTGCGGGCACCAGTACTGAATACTGCCAGACCCAGGGTCGCCGCAAAAAATATCGCAGCAGCTATACCCGTTGCTTTGGACAAGAAATTGGACGAGCCAGTTGCACCAAACAAGCTACCAGAAGCACCGGAACCAAAAGAGGCCCCCATATCAGCACCTTTACCGTGCTGCAACAAAACCAGACCAATAATTGTCAATGCAGACAGTATCTGAACAACAATGACCAACGTATGTAAAGTTTGCATTCAAAACATCCAAGTAAAAATTAAGTACTACAATAAATCAATTAACTGGCAGCGATAATCGCAAGAAAATCTTGCGACTTCAGTGCAGCCCCACCAATCAAACCACCATCAATATCGGGCATTGCCAATAATTCTTTGGCATTTTCCGGCTTCATGCTACCACCATACAAAATCTGTACTTTTTCTGCCGCACCTGCATCACGCGCAGCCACCTGCTGGCGCAGGAAATGATGTACTTCTTGCGCCATTTCTGGCGTTGCTGTTTTACCTGTGCCAATAGCCCATACAGGCTCATAGGCAATCACCACACCATCCAAGGCACCCAGCACATCCAGAACCGCATTCAATTGCGCAGCCACAACTGCATTAGTCTGGCCACTCTCACGCTGCTCCAGCGTTTCACCCACGCAGACTATCGGCAATACACCGTGCCTTAACAATTGCTGCGCCTTCTGCGCTACCAACTCATTACTCTCGGCATGATAAGCACGGCGCTCAGAATGCCCGACGATTGCATATTTGCAAGCGCAGTCCTGCAACATGGAAGCAGAAATCTCACCAGTGTATGCGCCATGGGCATGCACTGATACATCTTGCGCACCCCAGTTGACAGCAGTACCACTCAGCAAATCGGCGCATTGCGCGAAATAAGGCGCAGGAGCACACACCAGCACATCGCAATGCAAATCGGCAGGCAAACCCGCCTTGACTTCAGACAACAATGAACGGTTAGCAGCAAAACTACCATTCATTTTCCAGTTACCGGCTATTAAGGTGCGTCGCATAGTGAGCCAAAATATAAATAACCGTCTATTGTAGCCTTCAGCGCAGACAGGGTCAAACCAGCAAGACCAGTTTTTACATCAAGAACTTGCTTTAAAGGCATAATTACCTCAGATATATGAGCAATACAGCAACATAAGAGGCAAGCACACTACATACTCGCAAGAAAACTCAAGAAAGCAGGCGGCACAGCCCCTAATCCAAAGCCAACATGATTTTACCTATATGCAAACCCTCTTCCATCATGGCGTGAGCTTGCGCCGCCTGCTCCAGAGGAAAAACCTGGTGTATCACTGGCACTATTTTTCTCGAAACCAGCAGTGGCCAGACATGCGTTTGCAGCTCAGCAGAGATTTTTGCCTTGAAAGCAATAGACCGAGGTCGCAGGGTCGATCCAGTCACCGTCAGCCGCCTGCGCAAGACCTGCCCCAGATCAAGCTCGGCAGAAGTACCGCCCAGCAGAGCAATGATGGCCAATCTGCCATCATCCGCCAGGCAATTGATTTCTTTCGGCACATAAGATCCAGCAACCATATCCAGGATGACATCCACACCCTTACCTGCAGTCAATTCCTTGACGACTTCGACAAAATTTTCAGTCTTGTAATTGATGCCGCGCTCCGCGCCCAGCTTTTCAGTCGCCTTGCACTTCTCATCAGAACCAGCGGTAGCAAAAACCCTGTGCCCCAATGCCCGGGCAATCTGGATTGCTGCTACACCTATGCCTGAAGTACCGCCCTGCACCAGAAAACTTTCGCCAGGCGACAAATGCGCCCGCTGGAATACATTGCTCCAGACAGTAAAATAGGTTTCCGGCAGCGAGGCCGCTTCTATAACGGACATGCCCGCTGGCGTCTTCAAACACTGACCCGCAGGTGCCACGCAATACTCCGCATACCCACCACCCTGCACCAATGCACAAACCTGATCACCCAATTCAAACCCACTACCCTGCACATCACCACCAACCACCTCACCTGCCACCTCCAGCCCAGGCAAATCAGAAGCCCCTGGTGGCACAGGATAAAAACCAAGTCGCTGCAAGACATCAGGGCGATTCACACCAGCCGCGACAACCCTGATCAATAACTCACCCTTGCCTGGCACTGGCACGGGCCTGCTGCAAATTTGCAATACTTCAGGTTTGCCATATTGGGTAATTTCAATTGCGCGCATTTCAGTTTTCATCTTCAGCCTTTGTATGGGTCCAGCGATACAGTACGCAATTGTAAGCCAATAAAAAAACGCCCGTGCGAGACGGGCGTTTTCAACTCATTTGCAGCTTATTATTAATTCACTCAACCCAAAGGCTGCGTGAATTTATTACTGCTGCTGCTGTTGCTGTTGTTGTTGTTGTTGAGGCTGAGCTTGCGCTTCAGACTCAGAAGCTGCTGCCTTCATCGACAACTTGAAGCGACCGCGGTCATCAGTTTCCAGTACTTTTACACGTACTTGCTGACCTTCTTTGAGGTAATCAGCAACTGCATTCACGCGCTCATTGGCGATTTGGCTGATGTGCAGCAAACCATCTTTACCTGGCATGATTTGCACAATTGCACCGAAGTCCAGCAACTTCAATACTGTACCTTCATAGATCTTGCCAACTTCAACTTCTGCAGTCAGTTCTTCGATACGGCGCTTGGCTTCCTGGCCAGCGGCTGCATCAACAGAAGCGATAGTAACGACACCTTCATCACTGATATCAATTTGCGTGCCAGTTTCTTCTGTCAGAGCACGGATCACTGCACCACCCTTACCGATAACATCACGGATTTTTTCAGGGTTGATCTTGATCGTGATCAGGCGCGGAGCAAAGTCAGACAATTCGGTTTTACCGACAGGTACGGCTTCCTGCATTTTACCCAGGATATGGATACGGCCTTCTTTGGCCTGCGCCAAAGCGACTTGCATGATTTCTTTAGTGATACCCTGGATTTTGATATCCATTTGCAAGGCAGTGATGCCCTCTGCAGTACCAGCTACTTTAAAGTCCATATCGCCGAGGTGATCTTCATCACCCAGGATATCTGTCAGAACGGCAAACTTGTTGCCATCCTTGATCAGACCCATCGCGATACCGGCAACGTGTGCTTTCATCGGCACGCCAGCATCCATCAACGCCAAGCAACCGCCGCAGACGGAAGCCATGGAAGATGAACCATTGGATTCTGTAATTTCGGATACCAGACGAACGGAGTAGCTGAAATCTTCAGGATCAGGCAGCGCAGCTTGCAATGCACGTTTAGCCAGACGGCCATGACCAATTTCACGACGCTTAGGCGTACCAACGCGACCTGTTTCGCCAGTAGCGAACGGAGGCATATTGTAATGCAGCATGAAGCGATCGGAGTATTCGCCCATCAGCGCATCGATTTTTTGTTCGTCACGGGCAGTACCCAGAGTAGCAATCACCAAAGCCTGAGTTTCACCGCGCGTGAACAGGGCTGTACCATGCGTACGTGGCAAAACGCCAGTACGGATAGTGATAGGACGCACAGTGCGCGTATCACGACCGTCAATACGTGGCTCGCCTTCCAGGATTTGGGAGCGAACGATTTTCGCTTCCAGATCAAACAGGATATTGCCAACTTCAGATGAATCAGGAGCAGCTTCGCCTTTGGCAGCAGCTTGCTCAGCCAGCGCCGCAGCAACTGTAGACGTTGCCGCCTTCAATTGCTCAGTACGCGCCTGCTTTTCTTTGGTTTGATACGCAGTGCGCAACAGAGGCTCTGCCACTGCTGTAACAGCAGCAATCAGCGGCTCATTTTTTGCAGCAGGCGCCCATTGCACTTCAGGCTTGCCACCGTCACGTACCAGTTCATGGATCGCATCGATCACAGCTTTCATTTGCGTGTGGCCGTAGACAACCGCGCCCAACATGATTTCTTCAGACAATTGCTGTGCTTCGGACTCAACCATCAACACGGCTTGCTCAGTACCAGCAACAACCAGATCCAGCTTGGATTGTTTCAGTTGAGTTGCTGTTGGGTTCAATACATATTGACCCTCAATATAACCAACTCGTGCCGCACCAACCGGACCACTGAATGGGATGCCAGCAACAGAGATCGCAGCAGAAGCACCGATCATTGCAGCGATATCAGGATCGATTTCTGGATTGACGGACAATACATGGATGATGACCTGAACTTCGTTCAGATAACCTTCTGGGAACAGAGGGCGGATAGGACGATCGATCAAACGGGAAGTCAATGTTTCTTTTTCTGATGGACGACCTTCACGCTTGAAGAAACCGCCAGGAATACGGCCGGCAGCGTAAGTTTTTTCCATGTAGTCCACGGTCAGAGGAAAGAAATCCTGACCTGGTTTTGCATCTTTCTTGGCAACGACAGTTGCCAGTACAACGGTATCTTCTATGGATACCAGGACTGCACCCGATGCCTGGCGAGCGATTTCGCCGGTTTCCAGTGTTACCTGGTGCTGACCATATTGGAAGGTTTTGGTAATTTTATTAAACACAATGTGTCCTTTCTATTTGCCGACAGATTTTCAGGCGCTGTCGTTCACCTCACCGCGAGCAACCCGCCTGGATTGCTTTTTGCCTGTTTTTTAATATTTACATCAAAAACCGGGCTAAAACTGGGTAAAACTAAAACTCTAGATGGACAAAAAGCCTGCGACAGTGAACTGACGCAGGCTTTTTGCTACAAATCTTTTGCTAAATTCAGCAAGAATTACTTACGCAAGCCGAGTTTTTCGATCAGTGAGCGATAGCGATTCAAGTCTTTACCTTTCAGGTAAGACAACAGACTCTTACGACGGTTAACCATCATGATCAAACCACGACGTGAGTGGTGATCTTTAGAGTGAGCTTTGAAGTGACCATTCAGATCATTGATACGTGCAGTCAACAGAGCAACTTGCACTTCAGGGGAGCCTGTGTCGTTTTGACCACGGGCATTGTCCGCTACGATAGCGGCTTTTGCATTTTTTTCGATAGACATGATTTTCCTTAACATGCGATAACAATAGTCGCTATTTATAAAACAGCTACAAAACCATCATTATCGTGACATAACAATTCCGCCGGAATGACGGAACGCGTGACTATAACACCGTTTTTAGCCAGAATCAAATCTGGTTTAAATCTGCGGATTCAGTTTCTCGGTTTTTGATTGCAATTTATTCAATGCCGACAAATAAGCTTTCGCCGAAGCAACAACAATATCAGGATCTGCGCCTACGCCATTGACGATGCGGCCAGCCTTGGACAAACGCATGGTGACCTCACCCTGTGACTGGGTCCCAGTGGTAATCGCATTCACCGAGAACAACAACAGCTCCGCCCCGCTCTGCACCTTGGAATCGATGGCATTGACGATGGCATCTACCGGGCCATTGCCATTACCTTCGCAAGTGACTTCTTTGCCTTCCGAAGTAAATACGACTTTGGCATAAGGCAACTCACCCGTTTCTGAGCGCTGCGACAAAGACACATAGTGGAAGGCGTCATTGTTATGTGCGTGCTCTTCGTCAGACACAAGAGCGAGAATATCTTCGTCGAATATGTCAGACTTTCTGTCGGCCAGTTCCTTGAAGCGCGCAAAGGCTGCATTGACTTCAGTTTCCGACTCCAGGGCTATGCCCAATTCCTCCAGGCGCTGCTTGAAGGCATTACGGCCAGACAATTTGCCCAGCACCAGTTTATTGGCACTCCAGCCCACATCTTCGGCACGCATGATTTCGTAGGTATCACGCGCCTTCAAGATACCGTCCTGATGGATGCCGGATGCATGGGCGAAAGCATTTGCACCAACGACAGCTTTATTCGGTTGCACGGCAAAACCGGTGATTTGCGACACCAGTTTGGAAGCAGGCACGATCTGACTGATGTCTATGCCCAGTTGCAGGTCAAAATAATCCTTGCGAGTGCGAACGGCCATGACGATTTCTTCGAGTGCGGTATTACCTGCACGTTCACCCAGGCCATTGATGGTGCACTCAATCTGACGCGCTCCGCCTATCATGACACCAGCCAGTGAGTTGGCCACTGCCATGCCCAGGTCATTGTGGCAATGCACAGACCAGATCGCCTTGTCAGAATTAGGGATACGCTCGCGCAAAGATTTCAGCATATTGCCGTACAGTTCAGGCACGGCATAACCGACTGTGTCAGCAAAGTTGATCGTTGTTGCCCCCTCTTTAATAACTGCTTCCAGCACGCGGCAGAGAAAATCCATATCTGAACGGCTACCATCTTCAGGACTGAACTCCACGTCGTCAGTAAAATTGCGGGCATAGCGCACGGCTTGTATTGCTTGCTCTAATACCTGGTCCGGAGTCATGCGCAATTTCTTTTCCATATGCAAAGGCGAAGTCGCAATGAAAGTATGAATACGCTTACGTTGAGCGGCTTGCAAGGCTTCTGCCGCACGGGCAATATCGCGGTCATTGGCGCGCGACAAAGAGCAAATCGTCGAGTCCTTGATGACGGATGCAATCGCCTTGATGGATTCAAAATCACCTGGTGAAGCGGCAGCAAAACCGGCTTCAATCACATCGACCTTCATTCTCTCCAGTTGCTTGGCAATACGGATTTTTTCATCCTTGGTCATGGATGCCCCAGGGGATTGCTCGCCATCGCGCAAGGTTGTGTCGAATATGATGAGTTTGTCGGCCATGTTATTGCTCCTGATATGAATTTAAGTCTGAAATGTTGTAGATATAAAGCTGCACTGTGAATATTCTTTAGCCTACCCTTGCAAGACGCACATGGGTGGTGAGACTACTCGAATTGTGGGTGTAGGGGATTTAGCGCGTGAACGCTAGTAGAGATGCCAGCAATAGCGATAGCAGACCAGACAGGCCTGCCGTAGTGTTTTTTGCTATTGATGTAGATGCGGAGTTCATGCAAAAGACTATAAGCGCAAAGACACAAAAGTGCAAGAATTTATAGCAGGAAAATCCTTCTTTTCTCAGGTATAAAAGCAAAAAAGCCGCGATACATTTTCCGTATTGCGACTTTTCTTGAAAAGCACCGAATTTAATCTGGCATTGCGGGTTTTGATGCTGCCCTATTTATTAGGACTTACTCAAAATTGTCCCAGCAAGGCGTAGCGACGAAGACAGTACTTTAGTACGGCTAGGAGCTGCAACGCAGCTGGGGCGGTTTTGCGTAAGTCCTATTTATCATCATGGTGATGATCATCAACACTGGTCTGCACGATACTGACCGGCCTGCCCTTGCGCCAGCGCCACAGCAAGACTACATAACCAGACAAGCCGTACAAAACAAACAAACCAAACAAAACCTTGGGCGGATCACTGACCACGGCAACATAAGCCAGCACGATGAGGAAAGGTGCAATGAATGGCACTGACTTACGCAGGTTCACGTCCTTGAAACTATAGAAAGGCACATTGGTCACCATCGTCAAACCAGCGAACAAGGTGATACTCCAGGTACTCCAGCTCAGGTCGCGCCCCAGGAAATGCAAGTCTTCCATCAACAATACGAACCCAGCAACCAGGGCGGCTGCCGCAGGACTGGGCAAGCCCTGGAAGTAACGCTTATCAACTACGCCAATATTGGTATTGAAACGCGCCAGACGCAAAGCTGCGCCGGCACAATAGACGAAGGCTGCGAGCCAGCCCAGCTTGCCCATGCCTTTGAGTGACCATTCATAAGCCACTAATGCGGGCGCCGCGCCGAAGGAAATCATGTCCGACAAACTATCGTATTGCGCTCCAAATTCACTCTGGGTATTGGTCATACGGGCAACGCGACCATCCAGGCTATCCAGCACCATGGCCACGAAAATTGCCAGGGCAGACTGATCAAAACGTTGATTCATTGCCATGACAATGGCATAAAAACCGCAAAACAGGGCTGCCGTGGTAAATGCATTCGGCAATAAATAAATGCCGCGCCGCCTCTTAGGAGCGACCTCAGCGGCAACGACTTCAGCAGATTGTTGCGTTTTGCGTATACCCCTGGGAAAAAGCTTGAAACTCCCCTTAGGCTTGCGTCGATTAGGTGTGGACATGCGGTTATTTCGTAAAAACTTGCCCGGCAATGCCAGACAATAGAAGTCAAAAGTGTGGGAAGTATAACCGTGATTATTGACTGCGAAAACAATTCGCATAATTGAATGACATGCTCGTGACAGCATGCAGGCGGCAGAACAGCAGCTACATAAACAAAAATCACACTTTGATGAGCGATTTTTGCTTTCTTGAAGTTCAACCTAAAAATTTATTTCTTCGATTGATCAACCAGTTTGTTTTTAGCAATCCAAGCGTACTTGAAGGCGTAAAAAAAGTCGTCCAAGTGGACGACTTTTAGCCTTCGAGCTGCGTGCGCCTGCAAGCGCACGCAGGATGATGGCCGGCAATCTTGAAGATCAGTTCTTCGATTGATCAACCAGTTTGTTTTTAGCGATCCAAGGCATCATGGCACGCAATTTCGCGCCCACTTCTTCGATCTGATGCTCAGCAGTCAAACGACGGCGGGAAATCAAAGTTGGTGCACCAGCTTTGTTTTCCAGGATAAAGCTCTTCGCGTACTCACCAGTCTGAATATCTTTCAGGCATTGGCGCATAGCGTTTTTAGTGTCTTCTGTAACGACTTTAGGGCCAGTTACATATTCGCCATATTCTGCGTTGTTGGAGATCGAGTAATTCATGTTGGCGATACCGCCTTCATAGATCAGGTCAACAATCAGTTTCAGTTCATGCAGACATTCAAAGTAAGCCATTTCTGGCGCGTAGCCAGCTTCAACCAGGGTTTCAAAACCAGCTTTGATCAATTCAACTGCGCCACCGCACAGAACAGCTTGTTCGCCGAACAAATCAGTTTCCGTTTCTTCACGGAAGTTGGTTTCGATGATACCAGCGCGGCCACCGCCGTTAGCCATCGCATAAGACAGGGCAATGTCACGGGCAGAACCGGATTTGTCCTGATACACAGCGATCAGGTGAGGCACACCACCACCTTGGCTGTAAGTACCGCGCACAGTGTGGCCTGGTGCTTTAGGAGCGATCATGATGACGTCCAGATCGGCGCGTGGCACAACTTGACCGTAGTGAACATTGAAGCCGTGGGCAAATGCCAGCACTGCGCCTTGTTTAGCATGAGGAGCAACGTTTTCAGCGTAAACCTGGGCGATGTTTTCATCTGGCAGCAAGATCATGATGACGTCAGCAGCTTTAACTGCATCATTCACTTCAGCCACGTTCAGACCGGCATTTTTTGCCTTGTCCCAGGATGCGCCGCCTTTACGCAGGGCGACAGTTACTTTACAACCGGAATCATTCAAGTTCTGTGCGTGTGCATGCCCTTGAGAACCGTAGCCGATGATAGCAACGTTTTTGCCTTTGATCAGAGAGAGATCACAATCTTTGTCGTAGAAAACTTTCATTTTGTATCCTAATAATTAAGTATTTTTGTAGGGGAATGGCGTATGCCTGAAACTATTTTTTAAACCTTGAGGATGCGTTCGCCGCGTCCTATGCCTGAACCACCGGTACGTACCGTTTCCAGAATTGCCGCGCGGTCTATGGAATCAATGAAAGCATCCAATTTACCTTTATTACCGGTCAATTCTATGGTGTAGGTCTTTTCGGTGACATCGATAATGCGGCCACGGAAAATATCTGCGGTGCGCTTCATCTCTTCGCGTTCCTTGCCGACCGCTCGTACCTTGATCAGCATCAGTTCGCGTTCTATGTGCGCGCCCTCGGTCAGATCAACCACCTTGACCACCTCAATCAAACGGTTCAAATGCTTGGTGATCTGTTCGATGATGTCGTCAGAGCCGGAAGTCACGATAGTCATACGTGACAGGGTCGGGTCTTCAGTTGGCGCAACCGTCAAAGTTTCAATGTTATAGCCACGGGCAGAGAACAGACCAACCACGCGGGACAAGGCACCGGCTTCATTCTCAAGAAGGATGGAAATAATATGTCTCATTACAGATCCTCCGAACCCAGCAACATTTCAGTCAAACCCTTGCCTGCCTTGACCATAGGCCAGACATTCTCGGTTTGATCAGTAATGAAGTTCATGAATACCAGCCTGTCCTTCATGGCGAAGGCTTCACGTATGGAACCATCGACATCCGCCGGATTTTCTATCTTCATGCCAACGTGACCATAGGCTTCCACCAGCTTGGTAAAGTCAGGCAAGGAGTCCATGTAAGATTCAGAATAGCGTGAACCATAATCAATCTGCTGCCACTGCCTGACCATGCCAAGGAAGCGGTTGTTCAACAAGATGATTTTTGGCGTCAGGTGATATTGCTTGCAGGTCGCGAGCTCCTGTATGCACATCTGTATCGAGGCTTCGCCAGTGATACAGGCAACAGTCGCATCAGGATTAGCCATCTGCACACCCATGGCATACGGCAAACCGACCCCCATGGTGCCCAGGCCACCGGAATTGATCCAGCGACGTGGCTTGTCGAAGCGGTAGTATTGTGCAGCCCACATCTGATGCTGGCCTACGTCCGAGGTAACAAAGGCATCGCCCTTGGTCACTTCCCACACTTTTTCAACCACGGACTGTGGCTTGATGACTTCATTTGAAGTCGGGTATTTCAGGCATTCGCGACCACGCCATTCATTGACCTGTTTCCACCAGGCAGCCAGTGCCTTGGGATCAGGACGTGTCTCAACCGTACTCAGTTGTGACAACATTTCCTGCAGCACGTCTTTGACATTACCGACGATAGGAATATCAACCTTGACGCGCTTGGAAATCGACGAAGGATCAATATCAATATGAATGATCTTGCGCGGATGCGAAGCAAAATGCTTGGGGTTGCCAATCACGCGGTCATCAAAACGGGCACCAATGGCGATCAACACGTCGCAGTGCTGCATGGCCATATTGGCTTCGTAAGTACCATGCATGCCTGGCATGCCGACGAATTTTTCATCGCTGGCACGGTAGGCACCCAGACCCATCAGGGTATTGGTACATGGGAAACCGAGCAGATCAACCAACTTGTTCAGTTCCGGTGCCGCATGCGCGAGTATCACGCCGCCACCGGTATAAATCATGGGACGTTCAGCCTGCAACAACAGTTGCACAGCCTTGCGAATTTGCCCTGCATGCCCTTTGTCGACTGGCTTGTAAGAGCGCATTTCGACTTCTTTAGGGTAGCTATAGGTAGTTTTGTGCATGCTGATATCTTTAGGGATATCCACCAGCACAGGACCAGGACGACCTGTCGTTGCAATATAGAATGCCTTCTTGACGGTCTCGGCCAGGTCTCTGACGTCTTTCACCAAAAAATTATGCTTTACGCATGGGCGGGTAATACCAACGGTATCGCATTCCTGGAAAGCATCCTGGCCGATAACGGCACTGGGCACCTGACCCGAAATGATCACCATGGGGATCGAATCCATATAAGCAGTTGCCAACCCGGTTACCGCATTGGTAACGCCAGGTCCGGAAGTGACCAGAGCCACGCCTACTTTATTGGAGGAACGGGAATAAGCATCAGCAGCATGCACTGCAGCTTGCTCGTGACGCACCAGGATATGCTGGAACTTGTCCTGATTGAAAATCGCGTCATAGATATAGAGTACGGCACCGCCCGGATATCCGAACACATGCTCAACACCCTCTTCGGCCAGACACTTGACAAGTATCTCTGCGCCTGTAAATTCTGAACTCATAAATTGTGTCCTTTCAAGGTCCATAGGAGATTGATCGGATGTTCTTTCCTGGCGAAATCGACATGTAAATACCGGAAAGCTGAGATCCCTTTATGTGCGGTCACATTCCCCTTTACACATCCGTTGGATATGGTGCCAGGCAAAGCTTAGTGCACTCGTTCAATCAGTATTAAGGCTTTACAACGACAGACTTCTCACGCTTGTGGCATGGGTCAGAACAAACAGCTTCTTAAAGCGAACTTGTCGGTTGCAGCATTGTGGGCTGTTCCGGACAAGTATTTTGTGCCCCGAGATTTTGGAGCGGACTCACAAGGTACTGCGTCGCAGCAATTTGGTCAAGGAAAATTCTATAAGAAAAGAAACTTATTTAACTTTACAATGTTATCAAATGACAAGAAAGCACAAAATTCAGGACATAAGCACGTATTTTTGCTAGCATGTGCGCAATTTTGCATGGCCCGCTTCTTTAAAAAGTTCAATGACATTATTCAATGTTCAAGAAGAAGCAGTGCCTGCTATCACAACGTAACTGCCAACAATGGCCACAGACAAAGAATTATCCAGCTTTTTGGAAGGTGTAGAACGTCGCGCTTTCAAACATGCTGTCTATACAGTAAGAAATGAAGAGTCTGCTCTGGACATCGTCCAGGAAGCGATGATCAAGCTCGCCGAAAAATATGGCGACAAGCCGGCCGCAGAATTGCCCATGCTGTTTCAGCGTATACTGCAAAATACCATTCTGGATTTTTTCCGCCGGGAAAAAGTCAGAAACACCTGGGTCAGTTTGTTTTCCAGTATTACACCGTCCAATAACCAGGACGATGACAATTTTGACTTATTGGAAAGTTATGCTGCCGAAGAGGGTTCAGAATCATCAGAATCCAGTGCCGACAAGATAGAACGTGAGCAAGTTCTCAACATAATTGACGAAGAAATAAAAAAACTTCCAGCACGTCAACGGGAAGCCTTCCTCATGCGTTATTGGGAAGACATGGATGTAGCGGAAACCGCCGCTGCAATGGGTTGCTCAGAAGGCAGCGTCAAAACACACTGCTCCAGGGCGACACACGCATTGGCCGTCACGCTCAAGGCTAAAGGAATTCACCTATGAACTATTCAAAAGAAGCGAAAGACCTTGAGTTTGCTTACAAGGTAAGACGGGCGCTGAATGAGTCAGCGGAAAACCTGCCTGCCCCCACTCTGGACAGGCTGGCACAAGCCCGCAAGCAGGCTTTGGCCCGCAAGAAGCAGGAAGCACCTGTAGCAGTACAGGTATTTAAAGGCGTATTGGCTGGTAATTCTGGCTTTTCTTTCCAGGGACCGGGTTCCTGGATGGGCAAACTGGGTTTAGCCTTGCCCTTGCTGGTATTGATAATTGGCTTGTTGGGCATTTATGAATACGAGCAGCAGCAAAACATTAATGAACTGGCAGATATTGATGCTGCGGTTCTGGTTGATGAATTGCCTCCAGCCGCTTATGTTGATACCGGGTTCAGTGCTTATTTGAACAAAACGGAGGAGTAGTAGTGACGTTTGCGTTAATACCGAATTCTGTCTTTTTCATTATTCTGTCTCTTGCAATACCGCTGGCTTTTGCCGGCGGTATTTCTGTTCCTGCGTCCAATGCACAAGCCGCAAGTAAAGCCAGTACCAGTTTGCTGGGTGGCAGCACCCTGAGCAAGCCGCTGTGGGTAGAGCTTAGCGCGGCACAAAAGCTGGCTTTGGCACCGCTGAGCCCGGAGTGGGACAAGATGTCTGAGCTCGGTAAGAAAAAATGGCTGGAGATCGCCAATCGTTATGCAACGATGAAGCCAGATGAGCAGGCCAGACTACAAGAACGTATGCGCGACTGGGTCAAATTGACACCAGAGCAACGTATGGCTGCCCGTGAAAACTACGCAAAATCAACACAACTCAAGCCCGAGCATAAATCCGCCCAGTGGCAGCAATACCAGCAACTGAGCGAAGAAGAAAAAAAACGCCTGGCTGATGAGAATCAAAAAAAGAAAAGTGTAACCAATCTGCCATCGGAATCTGTCAAGAACCCAAAAATTCTGGCACCAATCAAGGTCGGACCTAAACCCGCCTCCACTACTGCACCTGCCGCCAAGGTAGTTACACCGCCTGCCGTTGTCACGGTGGCACCGGCATCAACCGCAATTAATAGCCCCGCATCCAATGTGGCAGATGTAACTGCTGCCAGCATTCCCGCCTCTACAAGCAAGTAATCCTGTGAATTCTGATCTGACCGCACCACTATTACGTCGTCGCCTGATTTGCATGGTCTATGAGGCCATGCTCTTGTTTGGTATCGTTTTTGTCTCCAGTTTTATCTTTGACGTCATCACGCAAAGCAGGCATGCCCTGATGTTGCGTCACGCACGCCAGTTCTGGTTGTTTTTGGTGATAGGTGCCTATTTTGTTTTTTGCTGGAGCCGTAGCGGTCAAACCCTTGCCATGCAAACCTGGCGTATCAAGGTGGTTGACCTGGATGGCGGCAAACTCCCTGTCATCAAAGCCGTCGTCCGTTATTGTCTGGCATGGATGTGGTTTTTGCCTGCCATGGCGCTGGACTACCAACTGGGCCTCAAAGAATGGCAAATGGCTGCCGTAGTGATCGTCGGCATGCTGGCCTGGGCTTGCACCGCTCGTTTTGACAAACAAGGGCAATTTCTGCACGATCGTCTGGCCAAGACCAGATTGATTCATATTCCCTCAGAAATTGAGCTGAAAGCACAGTCAAAAGCCTGATACTCTTTTGATGTTGCGTATTCAATGTTATTCTTATGAAATAAATTATCGAGAAGAATGACATGCAACACAAAGCTCCTCGTCGCACCAGGGAACGCATACTTGAGCTATCCCTGCGCCTTTTCAATGAATTCGGTGAGCCCAATATCACCACGACCGTGATTGCCGAGGAAATGAATATTTCCCCAGGCAATCTCTATTATCATTTTCGCAATAAAGACGATATCGTTAATTCCATCTTCGTGCAGTTCGAGGCAGAAATTAACAAGAAGCTGGCTTTCCCCGAAGGGCGCAAAGCCAATATTCAGGATATCTGGACTTACCTGCACCTGACCTTTGAGCTGGTCTGGCGTTATCGCTTTTTCTATCGCGACCTGAATGATTTGCTGTCCAGGAACCGCAAGCTGGAACTGAACTTCAAAGAAATACTGACGCACAAAATCAAGGTAGCGACCGAGCTGTGTAACGGCCTGCGCGCTGACGGCGAGTTTGAGGCCAGCGACATTGATATTGATGCCCTGGCCACTAATATGGTAGTAGTGGCAACTTACTGGCTGTCGTATGAATATGTACGCAATCCGCGCAAGTATACTGAACTGCAAACCATGTCAGAGTCGCTGGCACGTGGCTGCTACCAAGTGATTGTGCTGATCAGCCCTTACCTGCGCGGCGAAACCAAGAACGTCTTCGAAAAACTGTCGCAAGACTATTTGCGCAAGATCAATCCCGCATGAAGAATATTTGCGTTTATTGCGGCTCCTCTCCCGGCATCACTGACGACTACGCTATTGCAGCACACCAACTGGCTGCCGAACTGGTCAGGCAAAACCTTGGCCTGGTGTACGGCGGCGGCAATGTCGGCCTCATGGGAGTGATCGCTGATGAAGTCATGCGACTGGGTGGCAGAGTTACGGGCGTCATCCCCAAAGCGTTGATGGATAAGGAAGTCGGCCATACCGCCCTCACCTCGCTGCATATCGTTGCCAATATGCATGAACGCAAAGCCATGATGGCAGACTTGTCTGATGCCTTCATCGCCATGCCTGGCGGTATAGGTACGCTGGAAGAATTATTTGAAGTGCTGACCTGGTCACAATTGGGTTTTCATGAAAAGCCGGTTGGTTTATATAATATCAATGATTTTTACCGGAAATTGCATGATTTTCTCTTGCACACGGTAGAACAGGGCTTCTTGCGCCCTGCACACCTGGATTTGCTGTATATAGAAACCAACCCAGCCCAGCTCTTGCAAAAATTTGCAAGCTATCGCCCCATGCACGTGAAAAAATGGCTGGAAGTCAAAGACCTGTGATTTCTCTGCACGCCTGAAGCTTTACTCAAGGGCCAAAACCATATGACAAGGCCAAAAGCAGAGTAAAATGCGGCTTCATCCGACTTTTCGTGTTTATTTCAAATTATGAAATTCTCCAAGCAATTCTCGCTGTACGAATCCGAAGCAACCAACTTCATCAAAGACCTGAAAAAAGCGAATCCCGCACTGGAGCAAAGCCAGCGTGATGGCCGTGCCCTGTTATGGGACAAGCAGGCAATTGATCTGGATACGCAAAAACGCAACCAGGAATCGCGCATCAATCAGCAAGCCTACGTGTATCAAAACAAAGGCTGATGCAGCCTGCCTTGATACCCTGATCAATCCGGAAAGCTTGTGAGCACCACAGCAGCGTTAACCCCAACCGATTTACCTTTGGTTGGCGCAACCGACAGCGCGCCTGATGTTGTCGATGGTTTGGCATTTGCCAAACTCTATGGCGAGCCGCTCTTCAAGCTGCCGAATGACCTGTACATCCCACCCGATGCGCTGGAAGTATTCCTGGAAGCCTTTGAAGGCCCGCTGGATTTGCTGCTGTACCTGATACGCAAGCAAAACTTCAATATCCTTGATATCCCGATGGCGCAAGTCACACTGCAGTATTTGCAGTATGTCGATCAGATACGCAAACACAATCTGGAACTGGCTGCCGAATATCTGCTGATGGCCGCCATGCTCATCGAGATCAAATCACGCATGCTGCTGCCCTCCAACAAGAGCGCAGATAGTGAAGAGGCTGATGATCCGCGCGCAGAACTGGTGCGCCGCCTGCTTGAATACGAGCAGATGAAGCTGGCTGCTTACGATCTCAATGCAGTGCCGCAACTGGGCCGCGACTTTTTACATGCCCAGGTATTTGTCGAGCAAAACACCGTGCTGCACTGGCCGCATGTCGACATAGCTGACCTGCAATCTGCCTGGGCTGATGTATTGAAGCGCGCGACTCTTGTCGCCCATCACAAGATCAGCCGCGAAGAACTGTCGGTACGTGAACACATGACAGGTATTTTGCGCAAGCTGCAGTCATCCAAGTTTGTTGAATTCTCCGACCTGTTTGATGTCAGCCGTGGTGCGCCAGTGCTGGTCGTGAATTTTGTCGCCCTGCTTGAGCTAGCCAAAGAAACCTTGATAGAAATCACCCAGGCAGAAGCCTTTGCACCTATCTACGTGCGCCTGGCGTATTCACCAGCCTGATCGCAAGAATAAAACTATTCCTCACTAAAGAGCCGTAACATGAAAATCATTTCCTCCATTGAAGAATTGCGCGACCAGTTGAGCGGACAATTGCGTACCGCATTTGTGCCAACCATGGGCAATTTGCATGAAGGGCATCTCTCTCTGATGCGGCTGGCAAAAAAACATGGCGATCCGGTAGTCGCTTCGATTTTCGTGAATCGCCTGCAATTTGGCCCGAATGAAGACTTCGACAAATACCCGCGCACTTTCCAGGCTGACGTAGAGAAACTGGAAAAAGAAGGCGTGTATGTCCTGTTTGCACCAACTGAAAAAGACTTGTATCCAGAGCCGCAGGAATACCGCGTGCGCCCACCGGATGATCTGGGCAACATACTCGAAGGTGAGTTCCGTCCCGGCTTCTTTACCGGCGTAACCACCGTTGTACTGAAATTGTTCTCCTGCGTACAACCACGCGTTGCTGTCTTTGGCAAAAAAGATTATCAGCAGCTTATGATAGTGCGCAATATGAGCAAGCAATTTGCCCTGCCTACCGAAATCATCGCCGCGGAAACTTTCAGGGCAGAAGATGGCCTGGCCCTGTCTTCCCGCAATATGTATCTCTCGGCAGAAGAGCGGGCCGAAGCACCTGCCTTGTACAAAACACTCAATGAAGTCGCAGAAGAAGTGCGCGCCGGCCATCTGGATATGTTTGAACTTGAACGTCAGGCCATGGCAAAACTGGCGGCCCGTAACTGGAAACCCGATTACATCTCGATACGCAAACGCGCCGATCTGCAACCACCTTCTGCTGGTGATATCGCCCAGCAATCACCGCTGGTTGTGGTGGCGGCTGCTAAACTAGGTGGCACGCGACTGATCGACAATCTGGAAATTTGATGCGTCGCTTTCAATTGCTAACAGGCAGCCTTGCACTTGCAAGCTGCCTTATCGTGAGCCTGGCCTTACCTGTTGTTGCCCATGCATCCATCACGGTACTGGATGATGCACAACGCCAGGTTACTGTAGAGAAACCCGCGCAACGCATCGTCAGCCTGGCGCCGCATATTACCGAGATGCTGTTCGAGGCTGGTGCGGCAAATAACATCATCGCAGTGACCGATTACAGCGACTATCCCGAGGCGGCAAAAAAACTGCCTTCGATAGGCAATATTTTCGCACTGGACCTGGAGCGTCTGCTCTCCCTCAAACCAGATCTGGTCATTGTCTGGGGTACGGGCAATGCCAAAATCCTGGCCAATAAATTGCGCAGCAATCACATCACTGTCTTTGAAAGTGAGCCCCATAATTTTGAAATGGTGGCAACATCAATAGAAAGACTGGCGACATTGGCTGGCACTGAAAGTACTGGCAAAACCAATGCCCAAAAGTTCAGGCAGCGTCTCGATAATCTGCGCAAGACTTATCAATTGCCAAGCGGGGCGACACCGGTAAGCGTGTATTATCAAATGATACGCAGGCCATTGATGACTATCAATGACACGCATATGGTGTCCGACTCCATACGTTTGTGCGGCGGCAAAAATGTATTTGGCCAGCTCAAAGAATTGAGCTCCACCATCACCAATGAAGCAGTGCTGGCGGCGAACCCTGATGTCATCTTCAGCAGCGGTGAAAATATCGACAGCATGGCAGACTGGAAGCAATACCCCATCCTGACAGCCGTAAAGAAAAACAACTTCTACACAATCAAAGGTGACTGGCTGAATCGCGCCGGGCCGCGCATACTCGATGGTACCGAAGCTCTATGCAAGCACCTGGCCACAGCAAGAAGCAAATAGGCGCTGGCAGCAAACAATTTCTATTCAAGCGATAATGTTTGTCTTGCTTGCTGCCGCAAGCCTTACAGATTGATTGCTACTCATGCGCCAAGGTATTTTGTTTGCAGGCTCCGCGTATTTCCTCTGGGGCCTGTTCCCCATTTATTTCAAAACCCTGCACGACGTCCCTGCCCTGGAAATCTTGCTGAACCGCATGCTGTGGTCATTGCTATTCCTGGTTGGTGTTCTGACCTGGCGCAAGCAATGGGCCTGGGTCAGCACAGCAATCAGACAACCAAAACTGATAGGCGGCTTTGCCCTGAGTGCGGTGCTGTTGTCCGCCAACTGGTTCGTCTATATCTGGGCCGTCAATCATGGCCACATCGTTGATGCCAGCCTTGGCTATTTCATCACGCCTCTCGTCAATATTCTCATAGGCTCAGTCTTGCTGCGTGAAAAACTGCGCCCTGGCCAATGGCTGTCAGTAGCCCTGGCTGCTGTCGGCGTCGCCTGGTTGACCATACAGACTGGTCACCTGCCATGGATAGGCCTGGTGTTGGCAGCGACCTTTGGCACTTATGGCTTGCTGCGCAAGACCTCTGCCCTGGGTGCGCTGGAAGGCTTGTCACTGGAAACCGCCCTGCTCTTCCCATTTGCGTTTGGCTGGCTATGCTGGATGACTTTGCAAGGGCAAAACAGCTTCATCGCCAACAGTATGGATATCAAGATGCTGCTGCTCATCAGCGGCCCTATCACTGCCATTCCCTTATTATTGTTTGCTGCCGGTGCAAGGCGCATACCGATGACGACACTAGGATTGCTGCAATACATCTCGCCGCTGGTGCAGTTACTGCTGGGCGTCTGGCTATATCACGAGCCTTTCGACTCCAACAAACTGGCAGGCTTTATCGCCATTTGGGCAGCGCTGGTCGTCTATTCAGCTGAAGGTTTGTGGCGCAATTTCCGTACTGTCAAAATGGAAGTAAAGCCAGGCAGCTAAGCGCCAATTGCCGCAAAAAGGCTATATAAATGGTTTCGTGTTAAACTGCAGCCTACGCTAGGGGTCCTGGAAATAATATTTCCGGGTGAGAGAGTCCCTTCTACCTGATCTGGATAATGCCAGCGAAGGGAAGCGCAAAGTCCCGGTCCCTCCTGCTTCTTTGTTTGCTCCCGCGCTGTCATCCACAACGCATTAAAAGCAAACCAAGAGCACACCATGTCTGACTTTACTGTACGCCCCACCGTCATCGCCCTCTCCATCGCCCAGGCTTGCCTGTTGCTATCATCTGCGCATGCCCAAAATACACCTGGCAATGATAAATCGCTGCCAGAAGTGACGATCACAGGCAGCAAGGGTACCGAAACCAAGGTCGAACGCAGCAAGGTCACAGGCTTTATTGATGCGGCATTGCTGGATACGCCTAACTCAGTCAATGCCTTCAGCGTAACGCAGATGCAGGACCTGCGCATACGCCAGACCACGGATGCGATGAAATATGATGCCAGTGTCAATGATGCGTATAACGCCATTGGTTATGCCGAGCAATTCTCGATACGTGGCTTTGCCCTGGATAATTCCAGCAGCTACCGCAAGGACGGTTTTGCCATTCCTGGTGATGCTTCCATTCCTTTGGAAAATAAGGAGCGTGTAGAAATACTCAAGGGCATAGCAGGCTTCCAGGCCGGCTTTGGCACACCAGGCGGCATCATTAATTATGTGATCAAACGCCCTGCCAGCTATGCAGTTCGCTCTGCCACATTTGAAATCAGCGAGCGCGGCACTGTATATGGCGCCGCCGATATTAGCGACAATTCCAGCGACAAGCAATTTGGCTTCCGCATCAATGCAGCGGGTGAACGCCTGCGCTCTTATGTCAAAGGCGCCGACGGTAACCGCCAATTTGTCTCTGCCGCATTTGACTGGCACATCACACCACAAGCCCTGTTGCAAATCGATGCTGACTACCAGCACAAATCGCAATTGTCGGTACCAGGTTTTCAATTATTCAATGGCACTGAATTGCCGCGTGGTGTACCTGCTGACTTGATGCTGAATGCCCAGCCGTGGGCAAGACCGGTAGATACCCGTAACAGCAATCTGGGTCTGCGTTTTGAATACCAGATCAATGCAGACTGGCGCGCCAGTGTCTCTGCCAACAAGCATGAATTCAAGCGCGACGACTACACAGCCTTCCCATACGGCTGTGGTGCCACCAATCTGTATCCAGGTTATTGCGCGAACGGTGACTATGATGTGTATGACTACCAAAGCGTAAATGAGTCCAAATCACTGTGGGGTACGCAGGCCCTGTTGAATGGCAAATTCAATGTGGGTGGCATGCAGCACGAACTGGCTGTTGGTCTTAGCAATTCACAGCGTAAAGATTATTTTGGTGACTATGTGTATGACTATGCTGGCAGCAGCAATTTGTTCCGCCCTATCAGCGTAATGCCATCGGCAAATAAAACAGGCCCGGTCTTCTTGCGTCGCACTGACAAGGAATGGTCAGTATTTGTACAAGACATTATCAGCCTGCAAGACAATCTGAAGTTGCATCTGGGTCTGCGTCATCTGAATATCTCGCGCACGCAATTCGATAATCCTGGCTATGACCAGAACAAGTTCCTGTCGACGGTCGCATTGGTATTCAAACCAGTACAGCAAGTTTCTGTATACGGCAGTTTTGCGCAAGGCCTGGAACATGGTGGTATCGCCCCTTTTGGCACCAGCAATGAAAACAAAATGCTGAACCCGGGCAAATCCACACAAATTGAATTTGGCGTGAAGGCAGATGTGCAGCGTGACCTGAGCCTGTCTGCAGCCATCTTCCGCATCAAGAAGCCCCTGGAATATACCAATAGCAGCAATACCTACGTCAGCAATGGTGAAGCCCTGCATACCGGTCTGGAGCTCTCTGCCCAGGGCAAGCTGACCTCACAATTGAATCTGGGTGCCAGCCTGACTGCACTGGATGCCAAACAGCAAAACACCGGCATCAGCAGCCTGGACGACAAACGTGTCATGAATGTGCCACGCTTCAAATCGACTGTGTATGCTGATTATGCAGTGGCTGAAGTCAAGGGTTTGAATGTGAATGCAAGTTGGCAATATGCCAGCAGCAAGGCATTCAGCCCGGACAACAGCGTTACCGTGCCTGGCTATCATGTCGTCAATCTGGGTGCGCGCTATGCAACGCAAATTGGTGGTACTGCCACTACCCTGCGCTTTAATATCGATAATGCGCTGGACAAGTTTTACTGGCGTGATGTGACGCAATCACTGGGTGGGTATTTATTCCCTGGTGCTCCACGTACTTATAAAGTGTCGGCACAATTCGATTTCTGATACAGCATGCCTTGCTCAAAAAGCGATGCCAGTTTATCTGGCATCGCTTTTTTATTGCCCGCAGTACTGCTATTTAATACTTTTCAGTCTATACGTGGCATTAGATACAGACTATGTCATCCTTAAGGCTCGCATTCAAGCAAACCTATGGGTAAGGACATGATGAATACCTTCAAGTATATTTTTGTGATCGCAGGCAGCCTGCTCGCCAGCCTTGCAAGCGCGGAAGAAGTATTTAAATGCCGCGCCAGTTTCCCCGATTTTGGGAATGGCAAACGGCAGTTTGAAATACGGATAGACAAACTGGCAGATGGCAGGCTCGCAGGGGAAATTGACGGCAAGCCCGCCAATCCGGATATAAAGATGAAAGAGTATTTGATATCGCCTGCACTGGACTATGAGACAGACCCCTATTCAGCCGCCTTTGGCAAGCTCAATGAGGCAGAGACGTCCCTCATTCATATCCATAAATTGCAGCAAAACCCCTATGCCGGAGAAAAGCCACTCGTCTCATTCCCTTTAAAAGAAGTGAGCAAGGTTCATTATTACGATATGGTGGGCGGGGCGGGTAGTAAAGCCAACAAATTTGGCGGCACTGTAATTTTTGAAGTCTATAACAAGTCAGGCAAACGCCTGGGCCGCGTATTCAGGTCCATCATGGTCGCTGACTGCATTTGATTGCGCCCCTTGCCCAGCACAATCGTGAAGGCAAGGAATGAGAAGCAAGGCGCTGGAAAAATTACACGTTTGCCCTGACCAGAAAATCTATGCCTATCTCACGCCAGGCTTCAATTTCTTTTTGCAGCCAGTAAGCAACTGTAGGGTGGACGCTGACCCAGTCGCGTTTCATTTCCAATTCAACCCTGCCCTTCATCTTCAGGCGCACATCTTCAAAATCAATTTCTGCGCGTGAATGCATGAGCATCACTGCCAGGCGCAGTGCCAGCACTGCCTTGGCAAAATCCTGGTCAGCCAGGCCATCGCCGACTTTGCGCAGATTACCTTTCTGACTGAGGATGAGCTTGCTCATCACTCTTTGCTCGCGCGTGGTAAAGCCCGCCATATCAGCGTTCTCTATCATGTAAGCACCATGCTTGTGGTAGCCGGTATGCGAGATCGCCATGCCGACTTCATGCAAGGTCGCACTCCATTGCAATAAGCGCACATAAGTGTCGCCAGCAGGTTTCAATTGCAGATACAGGGACTTCACCATATCCGCCACCCGGTTTGCCCGGGACATATCTGTACGGAACAAATTGGCAAACGACTGCACGGCAACTTCGCGGCGATCACGCTTGGTTGCGCGCAAATACAAATCCCACATCACCCCCATGCGCAGACCGGCTTCTATCGGTAGCAAGACACTGATGTTAAATTCCGTCATGAGACCGATGAGTATGGCCAGGCCACCAACCACCATGGCGACACGCTCAGGTTTGATACCGCTTAGCTCAAGCTGGTCTAACTGCCCGCATTGCACGCAATATTGTTTGAGGGCATTCAGGCTCTTCAGTGTCAAGGTACCGTCACCCAGGCCACCCTTGCTGATGGCATCAGAAATTGCCCGCATCGTGCCTGAGGAACCATAAGCCTTGCGCCAGTGTTGCGGCTGGTAAGGTGGCGCTGCATCTTCAAACATGGAGCGGGCGGACAGGATGGCAGCTTCAAATGCAGCATCCGTCAAACGTCCATCCGGAAAAAAGCTGGCGCTGTGCTTGACCGTGCCTATGCTGAAGGATTCTACCTTCAGTATCTCATGCCCATGTCCGAGAATCACCTCAGTCGAACCGCCACCAATATCAAGGACAAGACGACGCTCGCCAGGTATCGCCACTGCATTCGATACACCGATGTATATCAGGCGACCTTCTTCCTCGCCAGAAATCACTTCGATGGGACAACCTATGGCAGCCTCGGCCAGTGGCAATAATTGCGCAGCATTTTTTGCGATGCGTATGGTGTTGGTGGCGACTACCCGCAGGCTTTCTACCGGATAGGCATTCAGGATTTCACGAAAGCGCGCCAGGCAATTGATCGCTTTTTGCATGGCCTCTGGCGTCAGGTTGCCATTCTTGTCCAGCCCTGCTGCAAGGCGTATGGGGTCGCGCGCGCTTTTGATAACTTTGATGACATCGCCTTCATGCCTGGCAATGTGCATGCGAAAACTGTTGGAACCCAGATCAACGGCGGCCAGCATGCTTTTTATCCTTTACTGAGTATGAATGTAGTCATTAAAAAAACGCGTAGAAAAACCAGATGAATTACAGAATAAGCATAAATGATATTAATCATTTTTTATGACCATACAGTGACCTTGTCCCACTGCGGTGGTCAGTGCACCACAAATCTCAGGGCTGCACAAAAAATCTTCTCTGCATTGCTTCCAGACCAGTCGTTTTTAATACTTCAGCAAGGCGCTCTGCGGGTCGCCTTGCTGGCAAACCCTTGTATTCTGCCACGATCAGCTCATTCTTCATCGAATGCTCCCATCCTACCAGTTCTGTGACCCTGACCTGATATCCGTGCGCTTCCAGTTGCAAACAACGCAGCACATTGGTGATCTGGCTACCAAATTCACGCGTATGGATAGGGTGACGCCACATTTCTGACAAAGGATTATTCTTTACTGCATCGCCCTTGGACTTGCGCAACTCCGCTGCCACTTCTGCCTGGCAGCATGGTACCAGCACCATGAACTGGGCTTTTTTCTTGAGAGCAAACTGTATCGCATCATCAGTAGCCGTATCACAGGCATGCAAGGCAGTGACAATATCGATTTTTTCTGGCAAGGCAGATGAAGTAATCGAATCGACAACAGACAAATTCAAAAAAGACATACCGGGAAAATCCAGGCGTTGTGCCAGTTCGGTGGAACGCTGCACCAGCTCATCACGGGTTTCTATGCCATAAATCCTGGCCTTGCTTTGCGCCTGCTCTGATTTAAAGAACAAGTCATACAGGATGAAGCCAAGATAAGACTTGCCAGCACCATGATCCACCAGACTGATATCGGCATGGTCTTGCTGCAATTTCTGCAATAGAGGTTCTATAAATTGGTAAAGATGATAAACCTGCTTGAGCTTGCGACGGCTATCCTGATTCATCTTGCCATCACGCGTCAGGATGTGCAGCTCCTTGAGCAATTCCAGCGACTGGCCAGGACGTATCTCATGCTTTTCCTGGGTCTCAGGCGTGGCCTGCTTGTTTGCGCTGCCAGATTTCTTTTTCATGGTAATAAGCTCACTCAAGGGATAAGGGCATGATAGTCCCTCGATGAATAATATGACATAAGGCGCACACGAAACAGCCTTAGCATCCATTGCGCTTTATGGCGAGTATGCCATCAGTCGTGATACAAAAACAAAAAAGGACTCAGGCATGACACCTGAGTCCTTTGTTTTGGTAGGCCGTGCGGGATTCGAACCTGCGACCAACGGATTAAAAGTCCGCTGCTCTACCAGCTGAGCTAACGACCCAAAACTGCTACATACTGCTAAAAAATTTAAAGACTTAGTAGTGCGACCTAAGTCTTTGGTATTCGTGGTAGGCCGTGCGGGATTCGAACCTGCGACCAACGGATTAAAAGTCCGCTGCTCTACCAGCTGAGCTAACGACCCGAAAGACCGAAATTATAGTGTGTTTCGGGCACCCTGTCAACGCCGACTAAGGAATAAGAAACTATAGGCCAATCAGGCTGGCCTTATTTGATCGCCCTGTCATAGGAAAGCGAGGTCCGCAAGAGCAGCACCGGGCCGTCGTCATTATGCAACGGCCGCTATGAAACCTGGCTTACTTCAATGCGGCCAAACGGCTCTTGGCTGCCTGGGCAGCTTCAGTATCCGGGTATTTAGCCAACACGCTTTCCAGTACCTTTTTGGCAGCGGGTTTTTCTTTGAGTTCGATATGGCAGGAAGCGATATTCAATAAGGCATCTGGTGCCTTGGGATGATCAGGATAATTTTTTACCACTTGTTGCATGTTCAGGATCGTATTGCGGAAATCACGCTGCGCGAAGTAAGAGAAGCCCAGCCAGTATTGTGCAGATCCGGCAAATGCAGATTGCGGATAATTAGTGAGGAAGTTAGTAAAAGCCGGTGCTGCCGCCTTATAGTCACCCGCCTTGAACAGGGCCATGGCCGCATCAAAAGTACGCTGCTCATTGACGTCTACCGTCGCCTCTTGTCCGTCAACAGTCATGCGCTTGGGTTCGAGCTTGCGCACGCGGTTATCGAGGTCCACGTAAAAGTCTTGCTGGCGTTTTTGGGTATTTGCAAGGTCATTCGACAAGACTTCTATCTGACCGCGCAATTTGGAAATCTCTGCGCGCAACGCTTCATTTTCATTTGCCAGTTCCAGAGCAGTGCCCTTGTCTGCCTTGGTTTCCAGTTTGGAATCGAGCCTGGCATTGACCGCATCCACTTTTGCCCGCAAGTCGAGTATGGCTTTGCGCGCTTCATCATCGTCAAAAATACCGGCAGATGCCATGGAAGGCAAAAATGCGCAAGACAGCGCGGCAGCAAGAATGGTAGTGCGTATGGAATTGAGTTTCATGGCAATCTGAAAAAATGGATACGCACTGCACCTTCAAATCAAAGATGCAGCGCCAAATGCAAAGAAAGCCTCAATTGAGGCTTTCAAACGCGAGATTACTTGTACAGAATATCGGAACGACGATTTTCTGCCCAGGAAGCTTCATCGCTACCTGTTGCCTTTGGTTTTTCCTTGCCCAAAGAAACTGCTTCGATCTGCGCATCGGAAACACCCAGCAATGTCAGGGATTTGCGTACTGCTTCTGCACGCTTTTGACCCAGCGCCAGATTGTATTCACGGCCACCGCGCTCATCCGTATTCCCCTGGATGAGGATATTGCGGTTTTTGTTTGTACTGAGGAACTTGGCATGTGCGTCGATCACTGGCTTGAATTCTTCTTTTACAGCATAGCTGTCATAGTCAAAATACACGCTACGTTTGGCCAATGCACCTTGTGTCAATGGATCGACAGTTGCAGTGACTTGTTTCACTGTATTCGTATCTGTGTTGGATGCTGTTGTCGTAGTCGTAGATTTGTCTTCGACTTTCTTGTCTTCCAGAGGAACTTTGGAAGCGCAAGCTGTCATCAGTACAACGCTGGAAATCAAGATTGCCAGGGTTTTGGATTGGGATGTAGTACGCATTTTCTCTCCTGATTTAAAATAGATAAGCAATTAGTCAATACCGCTTATTTCATGAAAGGACCCCAGGTGGGCTCCCGAATATCTCCGGCCTGGACCGTCAATTTCTGTTTCACCTTGCCATCAATAGACACTACTGCGAGCGCGCCACGACGGCCAGACTCGGTTGCGTACATAATGTAACGTCCATTTGGTGAAAAACTAGGTGACTCGTCCTTGGTGGTATCAGACAGTCTTAATTCCTGGCCGCTGGCCAAGTCCAATGCATATAACTGGAACTTGCCATCACGACGTGAAATATAAGCCAAAGTCTTGCCGTCAGGGGATATTCTTGGGGTGATATTATACGTGCCGTTAAAAGTTACACGTTTAGGTTCACCGCCACTAACACTAATTTTATAGATTTGCGGACCGCCACTGCGGTCGCTCAGGAAGTAAATCGACTGGCCATCTGCAGAAAACTGCGGCTCGGTATCAATCGAAGAACTGGTCGTCAATTTTTGCAGGTTACCGCCATTGGCATTCACTGTAAAAATCTGGGTCTGACCATCACGCGACAATGCGACCGCCAGTTTACTGCCGTCATGCGACCATGCCGGAGCTGAGTTATTACCTTTGAAATTAGCAACTTCAGTTCTTTCACCCGTGATGAGGTTTTGCACCAGAATTACAGGTTTACGCTTTTCAAAGGACACATAGGCAACCTTGGTGCCGTCTGGTGACCATGATGGGGAGATGATAGGTTCAGAAGAACGCAAGGCGATTTTAGTACCTTCACCATCGGCATCCGCCACTTCCAGACGATATTCAGAACCAGCCTTGGTCACATAGGCGATGCGGGTAGAAAAAATACCGCGTACGCCAGTCAGTTTTTCATAGATGTCATCTGCAATCCTGTGTGCAGTCAGACGTACATTGGTTGGTGGTGCAGTCACAGAGAAACCGGACAAGGTACTGGATTTAACTGTATCAAACAGCTTGTAACGCACATCAAAACGGCCATCGACCAGGCTTTGTACGCTGCCGACTACCAGCGCATCTGCCCCTTTGGATTTCCAGTCACCGAAATTGACGACCGCATTTTCATTCAGGACGACATTGGTATCGATAATTTTGAAGTAGCCACTGCGGGTCAAATCATCTCTGATGATGCTGGTCACTTGCTGAGGAGTAAGAGCCTCGTCGGTAAAACCGGCAATAGCGATAGGTATCTGGTTAGAACCTACGCCTGACACTTCTACCCTGATCTGGGCATAAGCTGGGGCAAGGCCCGATAAATTAGCGACAGCAGCGATCACTGCAGTCACGGCAATTTTTTTCAACATGGACATCATCGGAGTTTATTCTTCCTTCATACGATAAACCAGCGTCAGGCTGGAAGGGACTTGACCAGTCTTGTCACGTGGAAAGGGAGCAGACTTTTCTATGCCTGCAGCCACCGCGTCATCGAAACCGGGAATCCCAGAGGATTTAACTTTGCGTATTCCACCACGGAGTGATCCATCTGGCAATAGGTTAATGCTGTATTCCACTGTAGGATTACCGGCCGTGCTGTCAATTCCGCTGAAATTGGTGTTGGATCTGACCTTGGCAGCAATTTTTGCGATATAACTTGGGTCGCCACGGTTGTTTCCGGTGGATTTTTCACTTGTCCCAGAGCCGCCACTACCAGTAGTTGCTGCCTGTTTAGTGACACGAGCCAGTTCATCTTTAAACAGTTTGTCGGTCTTTTCTTTTTCTTTGGCCAGCAATTTCTTTTTCTCTGCCGCTTCCTGAGCCAGTTTTTCTTCCTTACGTTTTTGCTCGGCAAGTTTTTCCTGCTGCTCTTCTTTGCGCTTTTTCTCAGCCAGTTCGCGCTGATGCTCTTCTTCTTTTTTCTTTTCGAGCAATTTACGCTTTTTTTCCTGTGCTAGGGCGATTTCAGGGTCTTCCTGACGCACTTCTTCCTTGACCGGTACAGGCTCTTTCGGTTTTTCTTCTATGATGGGTTCAGGTACGGGAACAGGTTTGGGAGCGGCTTCGCGGAAGGTCGTATCCCAGACCTCTACGTCCTGAGCCTCACTGGGTTTATTCTGCCAGCGCACACCTATCCACAAAAAACTTAATAAAACAACATGCACGAGGGCGGCCAGTGCGATGGATCGCAATTGCCCTTTCTGATGCTGATGAAGATCCGGATGTGCTTGCTTGGAAACCTGATTCATAGTCCTTAAGACTTTATTTGCCCGACTTGGTTCCGGAAATGTTGACCACGTCAGTGACAAAAAATGCGCATTAAAGTTGTAACAGCTGAAATTATAAACCGCAACTGGCTTTTCCCCCAGAGTTCGTCACAAAGTACGAAGTCTGACATCTATATTAACGCATAACAAAAAACCAATCCGTGTAAAATTTGTAAGCGATTTGCGTATATGCTGGAGAAGATGGGGCAAATATACCCCCACCTGTCCATCTGTTTGCGTGCAGATGATGTTAAAAGTTTCAAAAAAATGATTAATTCACTCAGTGCTGGTTTCGGTGCTGAGATCAGCGCTTATTCATCTCAACGAGCCAAGGAAAATCATGTCACATTTACCTACCCCGGGCGCAGTCATTTATGCCAAGGACTTGAGCAAACTCAGCTGTTTTTACGAACAGCTCTTGCAACCGACCGCAACTCATGCCAATGACGACTACACCATTCTTGAATTGCCACATTTTCAATTAGTTATCCATGCCATACCTGCGCAGATAGCAAGCACTTTTGAGATATCGATTCCGCCGCAGCGCCGCTCAGATACCGCCATCAAATTAATGCTGCCGGTTGCCAGCATCAGCAAAACCAGGAATACGGCTGCCAGCCTTGGCGGGCAAATAGATGGGTCAAATTACGAGTGGGAGTTCCAGCATTGCCGCATCTGTGATGGGCACGACCCTGAAGGCAATGTGATACAGGTCAGGGAAATTTTACCCAGATAAGTGCAATAGCAAGTCTGAATCTTGCGAGTTGTTTTGAAACTTTAAGTTCTGCCACCTGTCCATTCCATCTTTAGCAGATGGAAGAATAAGATAATGGACAAAGCAAACGAGCTCGGCAAGATCACTATTTCTTTGCACTGGATCACAGCGGTCGTCATTATGGCCCTATGTGCTGTGGGCGTATATATGACGCGTGCTGAGGCCTGGGCTTTATATCCAGTACATAAATCCATGGGCGTACTGATCTTTTTTGTCGCCTTGTTGCGTGTCATCTGGCGCATCAGAAATGGCTGGCCTGCAGCAGCGGCAGATTATTCCCAAATTGAGCAGCGAATGGCAAAGCTCGTCAAATGGGTATTGATCATGGCCACGCTAGCCTTACCCATCACCGGCATGCTGTTCTCAGGTGCCAGCGGTCATGGCTTTGGCGTATTTGGCCTGGTCATCGTACCAACCCAGCATATGCCTGGCGACCCCGACCAGGTATTAGCCTACAGCGAATTCTGGGCAAAAACTGGTGAAAGCCTGCACCAGGCAACTGCCTACATACTGATTGCTGCCATTCTTTTGCATTTGGCTGGCGCGTTCAAACACCACTTCATCGATAAAGATGCCACCTTAAAGCGCATGTTGGGCAAATAATTTATCATATGGAAGAGATATTTATGATGTTGAAAAATTGCTGCATGCATCTTCTTTGAACGCCAACAATTCATTTTTAAAAAGCCGCAACCATGCACCGTGCCATTTCTACGCTAAGACAGCAACTGACAGGGATGAGCTGGTTTGGCTTTCTAAAAATACTGATGATGGTTTTCATAGGGAGTCTCTCGCTGACTCTCGCATTGCCATCACATGCAGCGCTGCTAAAGAAGGTGACGACGATTACCTTGTTGCTCATGATTGTCTTGAAAGACTTGCTGGAAGCACCTGCTGCCATATACAGGGCAAAGGCAAGCCGGCAGCACGGCGGCAATTGGCGGCAATTTCTCGCCGCGCTTCTGCCTCCAGAATTTCCAGCTGTATTGCGCCTGGAGCGCACAATGTGGGCAGGATGCTGGCAATGGCTGACAAGAACCACACCTGCAGCACCTGCCTCAGGCAAGATCTTTGGTTTTTGGGATAAGGGTAGTTACAGCACTATCTTCATAGTCATTCTGCTTGCCCTCGCCACTGAAGTACCATTCTCAGCCCTGATGGTCAGTTTGATAGCACCCAACGCGCATACTCGCACGCTCGTGCATGGCATCATGCTGACGCTGACCATGTATTCCATGGTCTGGTTACTTGGTGACCGTTACTGGGTCAAGAACAGCTGTCATGTATTGACGGCTGACGCCTTGAACCTGCAACTTGGCAGCAGAAGCTCAGGTGTGATTCCTTACGCAGCCATTTGTAGTTGTGAAAGATTTGCTGCCGATGATAAGCAGCCATCATGGAAAAAATTGGATTATCCAGAAAATTCTGTCGTCATCACGCCTTTTGACAAACCAAATCTGCTCATCAGGCTGCATGCAAATGCGCAGGTGCAGATAAATCATTTTCAATTACAAAAAACTGATGTTCAGCAGATTTATCTCTATGTTGACGAACCAGGACAGCTAGCAATGGCGCTACAAACCTGTCTGACAACGCAAGAAATAACTGCACAGTAAAGTGGTCGCCAAAGAATAATGCGATTAAAAGACCTGACAATAGCGGATATCGATGTCTTGCTGGACATGCTCATCGCCTTGGGACATAGTGACGGCGTCGCAGAAATACGCACAGACGCAGCAGCTCTGAAATTGGCGCTATTTGGTGAAAACCCTGCTGTTACCGCCAAATTTATGGTGGCGAATGAAGCCATTGCTGGCTTTGTCATTTACTCCTGGAAATGGGGCACCTTCACAGGCGTGCGCGACATGTATATGCAAGCTATCTACATACGCCCGGAATTTCGCCGTCAGGGTTTGGGGCTCGCCATCATGCAATACCTTGCCAGTATCGCTGTCGATGAAGGCTGCTCCAGAATAGAATGGCTGACAGTCAGGGACAAACAAATGAGCAAAGAGTTTTATGATTCCATCGGCGCAGTGGAGGCGAGCCACATGATGGTACGCCGTGTACAGGGCGAGGCTTTGCGTAAGCTGGCTGGCTCATCCATGCCCTGAGCTACTCGCTGGCCATAAATCAGGTCAGGCGCTTCAGACGCCGCAAGTACTGACCCGGTGTGCCTACGTTAAGGTAATCCTTGCCATCAAAGACAAAACTACGCTTTTGCACTGTGCCTGTATAGGCACGCATGACATCGGCAAATACATTCATGACTATCGTGCCACCCAGATGAGGGTGATGGGTATCCATTTCCACTGTATAGGTGCCGAAATAGGCATATGGGCTGGCAGTGGCAAAACTGTCTATCAGCAGGGAATGCGGGACTTCCCAGGGTTTTTGTGGTGTCAGCCAGGATGATTGTGGCTGACCACTGAAAGGGTCTACAGGTATCGCCAGAGGCGGATTTTGCGAGATCATCAGGCTGAAGTGGCCGCTCTTGTCATAGACCCAGTAACCTGCAGATGGATTGCCCCATGGGTAGGTTTTCTTGGTCGGGTCGCTGGGGTCGTCACCGATATCCCAGGCTTCGACCATTTCCCAGCTACCGATAAGGGTTTGTGCATTGAGGCTCATTTGAAACTCCTTCTGCAAATTTAATCAACTGACTATTTTGGGAAACCTTCATTAATCCAGGTCTGGAACATCGCAACCTGTTCTTTTGTAAAAGGTGGATAAGGCGGTGGCGGCATGCCGCCCTGCAGTTGACTCAACACCATGCTGGCATTGAGCCTGACGTCATCATATTTGGTCAGGTCCAGTCGCCACATCATGGAGGCACGAAACTGATTGAACAAAGGTGCAATATCTTTTTCAAATGAAACCTGGCTCATGATGTCAGCTCCATATTATCAACAGGAATTTTCCAGACACAGCCGCTGCCGGCACGTGCGCGTATATCTTTTTTTGCAGTGAATTCAAAGTCGCCAAAGTCAACTACATACATGAAGTTGCCATCAGGCGAGAAGGCGACATCAATGGGCCGGTGCCAGGGTACAGATGCCAATGCAGGCAAGCTATGTTTGCTCCAGTCACTGGCATCAACCCGAATAAGATTGCGCCCTACCCTGGGGCCCGGTGGCCCGGTCATGGGACGTTCATCACCAAATTGGGCGACGATGAGATCACCGGCATGACGCAATCCGGCAGGTATCTGTGCCATCTTGACTGCGCAGGCGTTAACATCGAAGGCCAGCAAAGGCCTTTCAGGTACTGGCAATTCTGCATGATTGCGCAATACAAATGCTTGCCCCTCACCTTGCGGATTGCGATAAACAGGCGCATTGATCGGCAGGCCACCCAGATAATCTGGCCAGCCATACCAGGCACCAGGTTTTACCTCAAACAAAAAGTCAGGACAATTCCAGACTGGCCGCACACCGCGTACATCCGTGCCCTGCTCAGTCGCAATGAGCCTGCCGTCCGGCAGAAACAGCAAACCAAAGGCATTGCGTATCCCCCAGGCGACCAGTTCCAGCCCTGTACCATCCAGATTGCAACGCATGATGCTGGCGGTGCATGGTGTCTGGCCTTTCAAGCGGGTTCCACCTGCATGCACCTGTCCAAAGCGGGCAAACGCGCTGGTAGAAATTTGCTGACCCTCAGGGGCGGTAACTGTCGCAACATGATCGTCAAGCTCAATGTCATAGCCAGGTATATCAGGCGCATGTCTGGTTTCGCGCAACCACGCCAGGTCGTGCGAATCTGTTCCTATAATGCCGCTATTGGTCATGGCACCCTGGCCAAAATACATTTTATTATCTGGTCCTACCGCCACCATATTAGTGTGGTAATTGCCAAAGCCAGGCAAGTCATCCAGCAATACTGTCCACGCACCTGTATGTAGATCAAGACGGCTGATACGGCCTGGGTAACCACCTTCGGAGATGATCAGGCTGTTGTCATGCCAGACCAGGCCGTTCACTGGCTGGCGCAAATTATTCAATAATTCCCGGACACTGCCATCTTCATTGATGCCCAGTATGCGCCCGCCCTTGGCAGCTCCATCAAATGGCAAACCCGTTTCAGCAATATATACCTGCCCCGCAGGAGAAACTGCCACGCTGCTGGGGAAATTTAGATTGCGCACATAGGCATGCATAGCCGTGCGTTCGCTCTGGTCTTTTGGCATTGTGAAGTGCTCGCCAGTCAGTCGTTATACATCATGCGCACGGCCAGAAAGCACATATAGGCACCGGCCAGCAATTCCACGCGTTTGGGTAAAAAATTGCGTATCCAGTTGGCGAAATACAGGCCAAAGCAAGCCATGCCAGCGCTGATAACGCCAATGATGATGGCCGATGTCAGCACAGGTGCACTGGAAAAGCTGACACCGGCACCGGCGATGACATTGTCGAGACTCAATGCCAGAGGCAAGCCAAATAAAAATGCCTGGTGATTTACAAATTCGGGTAAGCCTTTAGATTCGCTACGACAGGCCAGCCACAAGATAGCGATGCCACAAGCCAGCATGGCAAATGGTGCGATGCTTGATGCAATCGGACCAAGCATCGCGGTCAGGCCATGCCCAAGAAACAACCCCAGTATGGCAGCACCCAGTTCACAGGCACAAAACGCGATTGCCAGCATATGCATGCGTTTGCGCTGCATGGGTAAGAGACCAAGGGAAGTACTGGCCTGCAAATTATCCAGCCCGGCAACGATACCAAATAAGATAACTTCAAGCATGTTGTTCCTCCTTATCCTTCAAACCATAGATACGTAATACTCCGCCCTGTTTACCAAATACCAGCGCACCAGCCACCATGTAATTGCCTGCCACTGCCGGCCCCAGGCAATAACCATAGCCACCATTCATACCACCAGTCTGGTCACCCAGATCATCATGCCAAAGCATTTTTCCGCTATAGACATCAAAGGCATACACGGCCACTTTGGAGGTTGAAAAGAACACCAGATCATTGACGACTACAGGTGAACTCAAACCTGACTCACCTGGTGTTCTGTACATGGGTGGTTGTGACTCTATATACAGGCGCGGGTCACTGTCATCCATGGCCCAGGCATCTTCCAGGGTTTCCCAATCCAGGGCGCGCATGAAGGGGGTCGTGCGGTAATCAATGCCCGCTTCGACATTGTGATAATTATTGCCACCCACCCCTATGAACAAACGCCCCAGCGCAGTGTGCACCGCTGCCGTGCTATAGGTACCGGAATAATTTTCCTGGTCTTCTTCATCTGACTCCTGATTTGGCACATAGGGGTCCATGCGCTGGTCATTGGGAGAGACATGCGGATCTACCGTGGGTATCTGAGTGCCATCGTTATAGAAAGGCAGCAACTGCCGCCAGTTCAGCAATTCCAGCGTCGCTGCATCAAACCTGAAGAAACCACCATTCTTGCAACCAGCAGTGACGATGCGGCGGCCATTGATCGTCATTAGTGTCGGTGAGCCACCGAAATCAACATCGACGTCAGTAGCACGATAACTGCTTTCTGCCGGAGGCTGGCTAAAGCCGCGGAATTCGCCGCTGGATGCATCCAGCGACAGGATGCCGTTGGAAAACCCCTTGCTGGGCAAGGAACTGTCAGGTACGGGGTTGCCGGTTGCGCAGTACAGGCGATCGAGCCGCTCATCGTAAGCAATAGACGACCAGACCGAAGCACCGCGTATGGCAGGATTATTCGGCCCGATGGAATACATGGCTGGCAAGGTGCCACTCACAGATTCTGGCGGCAAGACATTGGGTAAATTGGGTACACCTTCTTCGTACTGGCAAGTGCAGTATATCCATTGCACTTGCCCGGTCTGGGCATCCATCGCATAAATAAAGCCAAAGCAGCCGGGGTTTTCGCCTTCCCCCATGCCAACAAAAACCAGGCCATTACTGCCGTCTGCAGCCGCTACCACCGGAGATGACCAGCCCGCTGCAGGCACACCTGCCGAAACATCGCCAAGATTGGATGTAGGCTGATTGAAATCAGGATCAGCATGGCGCAAATCCACGACCCAGTTCAAACTCAGGTCTGTCGCATTCAGGCAATAGAACTTGCCATTGAAGGCGCTGAAATAGACTTTATTGTCCCAGATAGCCGGCGTACAACCCATGCCCATGAAGCCATGCGTATCACCCTCAGTGGGATCTATCGGCCATTCATAATGCGCCACCGTCATGCCGCTGGACAATTCTATCTTCATGAACTTTCCACCATTCGCACCAGGCAACTCATGATTATTGGCTAGTCCTACGTATAGATAACCGTCGACAATAGCAGGCACGGACAGGACCGGGCCAGGGATGGCTATATCGTGCAATAATTTAAATTGATCAAGTGTGTCACGACTGATATCACTACCCTGCACTTCACCCGTGTGCGCAGTATCGCCATGAAACATCCACCAGTTAGTTTGCGTCATTGCTGCTCTCCAGAATATCAGGCGGGAATATAATCAAATGTGGGGCCAGCAGTCTGGCCAGGTACGACTTCCTGCGTCATCAGCAACTGTGCCTGCTCTCTGAGTGACTGCATGGACAGCAAAGCCAGGGCAAGGTTGTCAGGCTGGCCGTTAAAGACATTGTGCAACTTGCGCAACATGTCAGAGTAAGTACGGTTAAAAGTCAGGTTCAAATCGGCAATACGCGGCTTGCCGCCATAGCTATGCCGGTTTGGATTGCTGATAACGGGGTAAATGCCGCAGGCATCAAACTCTATGCGGTGGCCTTCAAATACCCAGGCTGGCTGACCTGGTTTTGGTGTGGGATTGGCGATCAGCTTGCGGCCATGATAAATCTCTGCATACTTGTAGTAATGCGCGAGTTCATGCTCAGGGTCCAGAGGGCTGATATCACTGCCTTCGCCCTGCTCAACGATCATGTCTATCGCAGCCAGCGCCGTTGCCTCATCGTAGACACCCTTGTTTTGCAATTCCCTGAAGCCTGTCACCAATTGTTTTTCTGGCGGGCCAGTAAAAATATTGCCCATCTTGGACAGTTCGCATATCTCTTTTTTGATGTGCGCATAAAACTCGCCTATGGTCACGCCTTCCGCTGGTGGCGTATCGCCATCCATGGTTTTTTCCGGCTCTTCTATCACCATGAATACATCCAGCACCAATTGCTTGGATAGCGCGGCCAGGGGCACAATCAAACTGTCTTCCACAGAACCTGGCAAGTTGCCCGGGTAGTGAGGAATAAAACGGGGATGATCGATTTTTGGATGCCCACCGATGGCATTGAGGACATTGCAATCCAGCGACATGTGCAACATTTCCTGCTTGACGATGGACTTGATGAGATGGGCTATTTCCAGATTCTGGTCTGTCTTGATCGAGTACAAGGCATACAGATAAGGCGGGATGGTGGAATGCTCAAGCTCTATCGCAGTTTGCATGGAATGCTTAAGCAACTTCAAGCGATGATCGAAGCTATTGTCATGGCATTCAATTAATGCATGTTTGAGGCGAATCATGAATTCTCCCGATGGGTAACAGTCCACTAACGCTTAATGTCTTCCTGTAATTTGAAAGACATATTTAACATTTTTAATAGTCTATTTAACATCATCCATCATGATTGCAAAATGCGCAAGTGATTATCTAAAAAACAAATAAAAAATCACACTCCTGTATCTTTCATGTAACTCATGCCAGAAAAGCATGGCATCTGTCCGCTACTTTCCAAATCCCCTGCTTGCTGAAAATCCATCATAAGTACCGGATTTCAATACTTGCTGTGCAAGCACACAGGGCCTGCGATTTTCCATTGGCATAGTTTTTTTTAATTTGCGAGACTTCGCTCCGAGCTCTCCGCCGGAGAGTAATTGTGCGGCGAAGATGCTGCCAGGAATGTTTAGCTTCCATTGCTTATATTGATTAAAGGATCACCATGAAACATATTTTTAAACTGACAGCCATCGCTTTCTCCAGCTTGATGGCGATGTCATTTTCTGCCCATGCACAAGACAAAACGGCACAAGAGCCTGAGTCAACGGCAGTGGTAGGTGCTGGTGTGTTCTATGCACCCGAATATATAGGCGCGAAGAAAAATCGCTTTGGCCCAGCTATCTTTGCTGAATACCAAAACAAGAACGGTTTCTTTGCCAGCACCATGCGTGGTGTGGGTTTCGGTACGAAAGTAGATGATTTCTCATTCAGCGCAGCCTTGGGTTATCGTCCAGGCCGCGAAGATTCACGCGATTCAAAATCTTTGTTCAGTTCAGATGATTTGAAAGGCATGGGCAATATCTCTGGCTCAGCAACAGCCAACCTGCATGCAGGCACTACATTTGGCCCAGGCATCAAGGCAAGTATTGATGCCAACCTGGCACTGTCGCACAGAGAAAATGGCAATGCCTACAAATTTGGTCTGGCAGCACCTGTATTCCAGACAGCAACAGACAGAGTAGAAATTGCGGGCAACCTGACTTACAGCGATGCGAAATATAACCAGACTTATTTTGGCGTGACGCCGACGCAAAGCACCAACTCCGGTTATAAAACCTTTGCTCCTAAAGCAGGTTTCTCCCAGGCGATGGCAACAGTTGCATGGACACACGTGATAGATAAAAACTGGTCAGTACGCAGTGCCGCCGGTGTATCGCAAGTGATGGGTGACGCTGCGGATAGTCCACTGACGAAAAAGAAAACAAGCCCGATATTGATGACTACGGTCAATTATGCTTTCTGATTTTTAGAACGTAATTCTTGCTTGAGTACAGGCCGTGATGATAGAGAGACATTATCATCAGGGCCTGTATCATTAATGGGCCGGAGATGGCACTGCGGCAGTCACTGGTTTGACGCGCAAGGCAGTGACAACGCCAACAATCAATAAAATAATTCCCAGCAAAACCATGGGCTCTGGCATGCGCTTACTGAGAATAAATGCATAGGCCAACGCTGCCAGTGTTTCGAACACGATGAGTTGCCCTGCGAGATTGGTAGGCAAGCGCTGGCTGGCCTGATTCCAGCACATCGTGCCCAGCCATGAGGCAAACAAACCTATGATCAGCATCAGAGTGATGAAGTATTGTGGCCGGGGTCCGAACGGCATGGAAAAGTCTTGTCCGGTCACACTCATGTATATCCATAGCACCACATAGCCCAGCAAGGCCAGTGGTAAAGTGGCGATACCTTGCGCAGTGGCCCAGACCCTGGGGTTGCGGTCAGGGTGGTGACGCAGCCAGTCAGCATTTCTTAAGGGATACCATGTCCAGCAGGCAACGGCAACCAAGGCGAATAAACCACCAATGATATAGGTCTGGATATCTTTGTCAGAAGCTGCCCGCAATGCAGCTATTTCCACGCTATTGACGCAGGCAACGCCAGCAAAAATAATCAATAGCGATGGCAGCATGCGCCTCCAGGCAATGCTGCCATCGCGCTGGGCATTACGGTAATTGGCAGTGATGGCGATAACGACCGGTAGCGTCCCTATCAGCATGGTGGGCAGCGGCGCACCAGAGCGTTGTATGGCACTGGCCAGGCAAAGGTAGTAGAGGATATTGCCGACCGCTGCCAGCTTCAATGCCTCTATCCAATCTGACTTGTTCAGCAAACGCAATTGTCGCCTGTCCATCCAGGCTATAGGTAAAGTAATCAAGCCGAATGCCAGATAGCGGCCAAATGATTGTAAAGCCGCCGGGTATTCAGGCAAGAGTAAAGGCCCGATAAATACCAGACCCCACATCAAACCTGCTGCCATTGCATATAAAACGCCGATACCCATAAAGTCCACCCTTGAAAAAGAGCCAGCTTAGAACATCATGGAATGGCAGTCTTGTACCAGATTGCGCTTACAAGCAATCGAAGCAGTAATTTATGCGCGCATCTGCTGCTGATAACGTGCAGGTGTCACGCCATAGCGGCGCACGAAAGCCTTGTTCAAATGAGACTGATCTGTCAGGCCAGTTGCAGCTGCCACCTGCGCCGGAGGCAAGCCTTTGCCCAACAGACATTTTGCCTCATACAGACGCAAGGCCATCAGCATTTGCTGTGGCGTAGCATGATATTGCGCCTTGAAGCTGCGCAAGAAATGAAAAGGACTTAAGCCTGCAACCAGAGCCAGTTGCTCAAGGCTGATGCGCTCAGCCATACTGGCGCGCATGTAATCGAGCACGGCGGTGAAACGTTGCTTGGTCAGAGATGCAGGTGCTTGCGGCGCACTTGCAAAGCGCTTGAATTCAGACAGGATATCAAACAGAAGGCTGTCAAAACTCAGCTTGTCAGTGGCTTGCCAGATTTGTTCAAGCATGACACCCAGTTTGCGCGCACTGATGGCATCACGGGCAACGGCATCCTTGAACCACCAGCCACGCTCACCCGTCACTTCTGCCACCACTTCAGGGTCTATATACATCATGCGGTAGCGCCAGCCGGTATCAGTCTCTGCCCTGCCGGTATGCAATTCATCCGGGTTCATCATCACTACCGAATCTTGCGGGGCCAGATGATCGCTACCGAGATAACGAAAACGCTCCACCCCGCTGGCGATAGAACCCAGGCCAAATGCTTCATGCGTATGCGGTTCAAAGGCATGAGCAACGATATGGGCGCGGTATAGCTCTACACCTGGGCGATGTTGCGCTCTTTTGAATTCAGCACGATCGCTCGCATGTTCAAAGCTTTCAGGCACACCAGACATGGACAAAGCGCCTTCATTGTGCTGAAGGCCTTGTTGTATGCTGGTATGGATGTTCGCTATGTCCATGAGATATCTTGCCTGCTTTTACAATACCGATTCAACGCCTCGGTTAGCCAGTTGATCGGCTCTTTCATTACCAGGGTGGCCAGTGTGACCACGCACCCAGCGCCAGTCGATTTCATGGATGGCACGTGCAACATCGAGTTGCTGCCACAGGTCGACATTTTTTACCGGCGCCTTGGAAGCTGTTTTCCAGCCCTTGGCTTTCCAGCCTGTAATCCATTCAGTGATGCCCTTTAATACATACTGACTATCAGTATGCAGAGTGATATGACAGGGACGCTTCAATGCACCCAGCGCCTGTATCACCGCCATCAATTCCATGCGGTTATTCGTCGTTTCTTTTTCGCCACCAAATAATTCTTTTTCTTTATTGCCAGCCACCAGCAAAGCACCCCAGCCACCAACACCGGGATTGCCTTTGCAGGCACCATCTGTGTAAATTTCTATATTATCCATTTGATTCTTTTGATTTGTTTGCAACTGGCAAGGCATGTGCACTGGACACCCGCTTTTGTTTCCATGCGGGCCCTATCAAATGCATGCCTTTTACTCTTTTTACGGCCTGCAATATATACACTGCGCCAAAATAAGGCCACCAGCGTTGCCCTGCTTTTTCCATGAAACGATAACGTTGCAACCATTTTTCCGATTTAACGGGAGGGGCATAGCAACCAAAATCGCTGCTACCCACTTCCATATTCAATAATTTCAGCCAATCTTTCAAACGCGGTGGGCTGATGAATTCGCCTTCTTTGGGCAAGAAATAATTTTTGCTCAAACGCCCGGTTGCCTGCCTTGCCCCCCACAGGCTGGCACGGTTAAAGCCGGTGACAATGACCCGCCCCTCAGGTATCAATACCCTCTCGACCTCGCGCAATATCTGATGCGGTTCCTCAGCAAATTCCAGCACATGCGGCAAAACGATCAAATCTATGCTGTGCGCATCAAAGGGCAGCTCAGCAAAATCATGAATAACAACGACAGGGCGCTTGTGCCCGGGCTGATTTTCATCCGGCATACCGGAATTGGTCAGCCAGCGATGTGGCATGCGGCTGGCTGCGAGTGCATCAATTTGCGGCAAACCTATCTGTAAGGCATTGAAACCAAAGATGTCCACCGTCAATTTATCGAGCATGGCCTGCTCCCATTGACGGATATAGCTACCGGCTGGCAGCTCTAACCAAGCTCCGAGGTCTATAATGTTTTTTTCCAAAGCATCCATGCCTGATATGAAGAATTCCCTGAGTATATTGACTGTCCCCGCCTTTGACGACAATTATCTATGGATTATCCATGACGGCCAGCATGCTGTCGTGGTTGATCCTGGCGATGCCATGCCAATTTTACAAGCTCTGACACAGCACCAACTGACATTGTCCGCTATTTTACTCACTCATCACCATGCAGATCATATTGGCGGTGTCCCGCGCCTGCTGGAACATGCGACTGTACCGGTGTTTGGCCCCACCAATGACAAGATAGCTGTCGTTACGCAAAAGCTGAAACAAGATGATGTAGTGACTGTGCCCGGCATCAATCTGGAATTGAAAGTGCTGGATGTACCCGGACATACCTTAGGGCATATTGCTTACTTCGCACCTGAGCAGCATTGGCTGTTTTGTGGTGACACCCTGTTTGCCGGTGGCTGTGGCCGCCTGTTCGAGGGTACGCCTGCACAGATGTTGCATTCGCTCGATCAACTGGCCGCTTTGCCTGATGATACGGCTGTATATTGCGCCCATGAATACACCTTGTCCAATCTGCGCTTCGCCAAAGAGGTCGAGCCTGGCAACCAGGATTTGCTGGAGCGCATCAAACGTGAACAAGCCAGACGTGAACAAGGCATACCTACCGTGCCTACCCAGATAGGACTGGAAAAACAGACCAATCCATTCTTGCGCAGCCGCGAAAGTACAGTCATCAGCCGCCTTTTGGAAAGCGGCAAAATTCCTGCAGCACAAAATGAAGTCAGCCATTTCGCTGCCTTGCGTGAATGGAAAAACCGTTTTTAAGAAACATTGCAATGCATTCAACAGAAAAAAATATAAACCCCACAGCAAAATCTTTGGCCCTTTTCTGCAAGGTGGTCGATAACTTCGGCGATATAGGCATTTGCTGGCGCATGGCCAGGCAACTGCAGCGGGAGCATGGCATCGTTGTCGCACTATGGGTGGACGATTTGCGCAGTTTCCAGCGGATCTGCCCGCAAGTGAATATTGATGCTGAAGTGCAGGAAATTGCGGGCGTTACCGTCAGACACTGGCGTGATCAGCAGGGTACATTTAATGTGGCCGATATTGCCGATATCGTCATAGAATTTTTTGCCTGTGATATACCGCCTGGCTATATCCAGGCCATGGCAAAGTGTGATCCGCGCCCGGTCTGGCTCAATCTTGAGGGTTTGACGGCTGAAGAATGGGTGGAAGGCTGCCATACCCTGCCTTCGCCGCATCCTTCCTTGTCATTGACCAAGCATTTCTTTTTTCCTGGCTTCAACAACAAAACCGGTGGCCTGTTGCGCGAAGCCAGCCTGGACCATGAAAGAGCCGCATTTCAAGCTGATACTCAGGCTGTCGCTGTCTTCCTGAGGCAATTGGGGTTGACTGAAACCGAGATCAATAGCACAAAAGTATCGCTGTTTTGTTACCCGCATGCACCTGTAGCTGATTTGCTCAGAACATGGCGAACCGGCGATCAATCCATGACTTGCCTGGTGCCTGAAGGCGTCGCAAGTGAAGCAATCGAAGCGTTTCTGGGGCAAGCATCCAAAGCAGGTGTCAGTTGCAGTCAAGGTGCATTGACAGTACGTGTACTGCCCTTCATCCCGCAAGCCGATTACGACAAATTGCTGTGGGCTTGCGATGTCAACTTTGTCCGTGGTGAAGACTCATTCGTGCGGGCGCAGTGGGCTAACAAACCCTTCATCTGGCATATCTATCCTCAGGATGAAAACCTGCATCATGTGAAATTGAATGCATTTTTAAAAACCACTACATCTGCGACAGCAAGCCTGATTGCCTTGTCACATGCCTGGAATGGTGTCAGCCATCCGCCCTTGGACTGGCCAGAAATATGGCAAACCTTTCAAGCCGACCTGTCTGAAATTACACGGCTTTCTGACGGCTGGCAGGAAAAAATGCACGAAAATGGGGATATGACGGGCAATTTATTAAAGTTCGTCAATACACTTCGGGTAGCAAGCCAAAAAGATGCAGTATAATGTTGGGTTAATTTTTAACCTGTTTTAAATCTCAATCAAACGTGGGCTTGCGGTGATTTTTTGCCAGTAGGCAACAGATGATTTTTATGCAACCTACTTTTTACGTATACTCGCTATGAAATTTGCAAAAGAAATTCGTGTTGGCAACATCATTATGGTCGACAGCAAACCAATGATCGTATTGCGCTCTGATGTCAACGGCTCCAGCCGTACAGGTTTCACTTACAAGTGGAAAATGAAAAACCTGTTGACTAATAGCCCACAAGAAAACGTCTTCCGTGGCGACGACAAGTTTGACGTAGTTGTATTGGACAAAAAACCAGTTACTTATTCTTACTTCGCTGACCCACTGTTCGTATTCATGGATCAAGAATACAACCAGTATGAAATCGAAGCAGAAAACATGGGCGAATCCATCAACTACCTGAAAGATGGCATGGAATGCGAAGCCGTGTTCTATGACGGTAAAGCTATCTCTGTTGAATTGCCTACAACCATCGTTCGTCAGGTTATTTACTCTGAACCAGCAGTTAAAGGCAACACTTCAGGCAACGTCCTGAAAGAAGCCAAGATCGAAAACGCGATCGAAGAATATTGCCATATCGTTCAAGTTCCACTGTTCGTCAGCCAGGACGACATGATCGAAATCGATACACGCACTAACGAATACAAAAAAGTCGTACGTAACTAAGCAATAAGACGTAAAGACCGTGCAAAAAACGCCGCTGAATATAGCGGCGTTTTTTTTGCCTGCTCCCCTCCTCCCTGGCCTCAATACCTGCACAACCTTAGCCACTCATCAGCACCGCTACAATCCACTCTAAAAGCATCAAGAATCCTACGGTAAGGATATGCAAGCACTGTGCTTACTAATCACTTAATGATCTAAAATTATAAATTTAATATCAAATTATTTTTACTATCATTCATTAAAACCGGTCATTAAGACGATATGATAAGCAAAGAATAGACCGCTTATTAACAAGCGTCCGGGCAACGCTCCTTATAAAAAAATATACCTGTGAAAAAAATCAACACGCTGTTTGGAATTTTCTTTGCCTCTGGTTTTGCTGCACTCGCTTATCAGATTTATTTCGCAAAAAAACTTGCCCTGGTATTTGGCAGCCAGTCCAGCGCTACTTATACCGTCCTGGCGATTTACATGGCAGGAATGGCAATCGGCGCAGCGATAGGTGCAGGTCTGACTAAACGAACACGTTTTCCTGTGCGTATGTATGCCATGGCAGAATTGGCTATCGCTTTATATTGCCTGTGCACGCCCTACATATTTTCTTTCGCACACGATATCTATCTGATGATTGCAATAAGCTACAGGCCTGATTCTGCTGCTCTCGTCATTTATCAGGTTTTACTGGGCGCACTAGTCTTGCTTTTTCCTACCATCCTGATGGGCCTGACCTTTCCCTTGCTAGTGCGTGCCATTGCAGACAGCAAATCCTGTATCGCTTCTATATCCTGGTTTTATTCCGCCAATACTTTTGGTGCAGCGTCTGGTGCCTTATTGTCAGGCTACCTGATCATTCCTGCGCTGGGTATGAATGGAACGCTTTGGCTTTCTTCAGCAATTGATATTCTGGTGGCCTTACTGGCATTCTTGCTGGTTAGTGAGGCAAAAGCTTCAAATGCATTACCAGCAGAAAAACATGGGCAAGCGAATCCACATTTACATGGCTCACACCGCTTTGGTCTGTTTGTCTTGCTTGTCGTAGGTGCACTCACGATGATGATGGAAGTCTCGACCATCCATTTACTCGCCGTTGTCATAGGCAATAGCACATATGCATTTTCCCTTATGCTGACCTGCTTTCTCGCGGGCCTGGCTCTGGGTGGCAGATATGCAGGCAAGGCATCCAGGCGCTCAGCCAATGAACATTTGAACGAAGCCTTGTTCTTGCTGACCTGCACTATCTTGTGCTCTACATTTTTGTGGCACCTTTCTTCTCTGTATTTTTATGGATTGGCACAAATTTCAGTTCCATATTCGTTCTGGCTCCGTGAGTTCTTGCGTGCGGTTCCCGCCATCATTATTGCGCTGCCACCGGCATTCGCGATCGGCGCCCTCTACCCTGTCAGCATGAACATTGCGTCCAGAGGGCGGCATGATGGCATAGGTTTTCCGTCAGCCATTAATACCCTGGGTAACATCGCTGGCGTATTGCTTGCGGGATTTGTACTCTTGCCTGCCATCGGTGGATTTCATACCAGCCTGCTATGCGGCATTGTCGCTTTCGTGTTGCTGCTGATTTCCACATGGAATACACGCGATAAATCTGCCCCGGCATTCCAGCAGTATGGCAGCGCCATTGCCGCCACAGTACTTTTGATTGTCTGTCCCAAACAACTGGACTTGAATGTCATCGCCACTGGCATCAATACTTATTTCAGATCTACTTATTATGCGGGCTGGAAAATGATAGATCATGCAGAAAGTGCCGATGGCGGCCTGACCGCGGTCGTGGCACAAGGCATAGAGGGCAAAGAATTTAAAACCCTTACTACCAATGGTAAATTCCAGGGCAATAATGCCATGGAACGGGGCACTGAAATGGCGCCTCAGATAGGTTACGGACTTATTCCCGTGCTCCACCTGAACAATTATGATAAGGCCCTGGTAATAGGATACGGCACGGGTATTACGGCGATGGCGATACATGAATCCGGTTTCAAATCCATGGAAGTCGTCGACCTGAGCCGCGACTTGGTAAATATTTCCAATCGCCATTTTGCCGACGTTAATCAGCACGTTGCGTCACAAACAGGTGTATCTTTTTTTTACACCGATGGCAGAAATTATTTATCACTGACGCATGACAAGTACGACCTGATTGCCATACAACTCACGTCCATCTGGTTTGCTGGCGCAGCATCACTTTACAATCAGGAATTTTATGCTTTAGCGGCAAAAAAACTCAATGGCGATGGCATATTGAAACAATGGATACAGCTAAAGCACATGTCAAAACGAGATTTAGATGTCATCATCGCCAGTGCATCCAATACATTTCGCTATGTATGGGTATACGCAGTAGGTACGCAAGGTGTCATGATAGGCAGCAATAGTCCAGGTGCATTTCCAAATAGTCAAAAGCAAGAGCGCCTGCTGTCCATGAGCACGAATGCGAAGATGAAAGCATATCTGGATCTGTATCCCAATGGAATACGAAGTATTTCCGAAGCACTGATACTGAACCCAGAGCAAGTCAAGTCCATGATTTCATCCAAGGAATTACTGCTGTCAAATGACAACAATCTCTTACTGGAATACAGTACGCCAAAAGGCAATGCGATGAGAGAGGTTGATTTCAGAGACAATCTTGATTATCTGAAAAGCTTTGCGTCAAAACCATCACTTAAACAGGCAGCGACTGAACCTGCATCGCTCAACAGATAACAGGCGGCAAAAGTTGAGCTTCAAAAAAACACCCCTGCAAAAGAAATTTTGCAGGGATGTTTTTTATATCAACGAACGATTAAAAAGCAGGTACGACCGCTCCCTTGTATTTATCTTCGATGAATTTTTTAACTTCAGGTGAATTCAAAGCGGCAACCAGTTTTTTGAATGCCGGGCTGTTTTTATTGTCTTCACGTGCCACCAGCAAATTTGCATATGGTGAATTTGCATCTTCAATAAACAAAGAATCTTTCACAGGATTGAGTTTTGCTTCTATCGCATAGTTAGTATTGATCAAAGCCAGATCAACCTGATTCAATACACGTGGCAGAGTTGCGGCTTCCAGCTCCTTGAATTTCAATTTCTTCGGATTTTCAATAATATCTTTTTGGGTAGCAGAGATATTTTTGGGGTCCTTCAATTTCAACAAACCCTGTTTGGCCAGCAGCAGCAAGGCGCGGCCTGAATTGGATGGGTCATTTGGAATAGCGACCGTAGCGCCGTCTGGCAAGTCAGCCAGTTTTTTGTACTTGCTTGAGTAGGCAGCAAAGGGCTCTACATGCACCTTGGCGATAGGTACTTCTATATCGTTCTTGTGACTTTTCTTGAATTCATTCAGGTATGGCTGATGCAAAAAGAAATTGCCATCCAGGTGTTTTTCATTGACCTGCACTGCCGGCTGTATATAGTCAGTGAAAACCTTCACTTTCAAATCAACACCCTCTTTGGCGAGTTGCGGTTTGATAAATTCAAGTATCTCTGCATGCGGCACAGGGCTGGCAGCAATGTTCAAGGTTTCCACTGCAAATGCTGCCGGTGAAAATACAGCAGCGGCTATCAGGCCACTTGCAAGAATAAGTGAGAAACGGCGTTTCAAGTTAAAAGACATACAGGCTCCAATTTAAAAAATAAAAACTTACTTAGTTATGTACCTAGTTACTTAGCTACTTATTTCGCTAGTTATTTAGCAATTTACTTACGTGTGAATTTCAACACCAGCTTGTCGCCCACGAACTGCAGCAACTGCACCAGTACAATCAAAATAAATACCGTGACCACCATGACTTCGGTTTGAAAACGTTGGTAACCATAACGCAGCGCCAGGTCACCCAGGCCACCACCACCAATCACTCCCGACATGGCTGCATAAGACACCAGGGCTATCGTCGTTACAGTCGCTGCTGCCAGCAAACCCGGTAAAGCTTCCGGCAACAAGGCATGCCAGATAATTTGCCAGGTCTTGGCACCCATGGCCTGGCAGGCTTCGATAATTCCCTTATCCACTTCACGCAAAACGTTTTCCACCAAGCGTGCAAAAAATGGTGTTGTTCCTATTACCAGCGGCGGTATCGTGCCCGGTACTCCCAGCGATGTTCCCATTAACAGCAATGTGAAAGGAATCAGCACGATGAGCAAAATAATGAAAGGGATGGAACGTAAAATATTCACCACGACAGACAACACCGCGTAGAGCACTCCCTGTTCCAGCAATTGTTTTTTACCCGTCAAAAACAGCAATACACCCAAAGGCAAACCCAGCAGCACCGTGAATAGCAGCGAGGCACCTGTCATGGTTAAAGTATCGAGTGTCGCCAGTGCGATATCACTCCAGTCAATTTGAGAGAAGTCCATCAATGCACTCCTGCCGCTGCGCTGATTCTTGCAACCCTGACACCTGCATTGATGAACAGATTCTCCACAACCTCAGACTGCTCTTCCGTACTATGCAACTCAACCAGCAACTGTCCGTACGGCGTATTCTTGATGCGTCCTATCACCCCTTGCAAGATCGCGATATCAATCCCTGTCTGTGCTGCGATGCGTGTAATGATGGGCTCATTCGTGCTGGCACCAACATAACTCAGGCGCAGCAAATGACGATCCGGGTCCTGATCACTGCGTTCAAGCGCTGACAAATCCAGTGCCTGATTTTCAGCAACCAGGCTTTGCGTCACTGCATGCTGAGGGTGCAGGAATACATCGACAACTTCACCCTGCTCAACAATTTCACCGGCATCAATCACTGCTACCCTGTCGCAGATCGTTCGTATCACCTGCATTTCATGTGTAATCAAAACGACGGTCAGACCCAGCTTTTGATTGATATCCAATAACAGGTGCAAGATGGCCTGCGTGGTCTCAGGGTCAAGTGCAGAAGTCGCTTCATCGCACAACAAGAGATGGGGATAATTTGCCAGCGCGCGGGCAATACCCACCCTCTGTTTTTGCCCACCCGATAACTGCGAAGGATACTTGCCACCCTGGTCTTGCAAACCCACCAGTTCAAGCAGTTCGACAACTCTTGCCTGGATTTCCTGTGCTGTATATTTCCCGCTCAATTTGAGAGGAAAGGCAATATTTTCAGAGACGGTTTTTGCATACAATAAATTGAAATGTTGGAAGACCATGCCTATGCGCTGGCGCAAACTATGCAACTGCGGCCCGTCAAATGCGGTGATGTCTTCGCCTTCTATCCACACCTTGCCCTGGCTGGGGTGCTCCAGCAAATTCAAAGTTCGCAGCAAGGTGCTTTTACCCGCACCTGAGCGGCCTATGATGCCAAAAATTTGTCCTTTATTAATTTCCAGATTGATATTGTTGAGGGCCAGCACTGACTGACCGTTGACCTTGTAATACTTACCTAATTGCTCAATACGTAACACTGATTTCCCAAACAAAATATGTAACCGATGGGGAGCACTGTAACGAAAGGAATCAAGCTTTTCCAATCATATAATCGAATTTGTATATACAAAAAAATGTCTAAAGTAAGAAGAAAATCGGATGAAACTCAGATGAAAAACAAATGATTAACTTGCCTTCCACCAAGTTTATCTAAAGCAAGAAACGTGATTTTGTGTTTAAATCGCTTGTATATTCCAAGCCAGAATACTATGTTGGAATGAGTTTCAATCTTCGCTCCATGTGAGCAAAAAGCGAGTGCAATAATGGTAACTTCAGTCAATTCTTCCAGTTCAGCGCAAACCCAGCAGTTGCTTCAGCAAGCTGCAGAAGCGCGCGCAAAACAAAATAGTGAAACCATAGGCGCTGCACCTGACAGGGATTCCGGCACGGCTGATGCCATTGCAGATGCAAAAAGGGTCACAGATGCGCAAGCTGCACAGCAAGCACAGTTGAGCAAGCAGGCAGCAAAGTCGCCCGAACCGCCGCCAGATCAGCCTAAACCCGTGGTCAATACCAGTGGTCAGATAACAGGAACAAGGATTAATACTACAGCCTGAATTAGTCTTCGCCTCGAAAACCGCCAGCAGAAATGCCTGGCGGTTTTTTATTTCCCAAATCTGTCATAAGCTCATAAGCAAAGATTATTTGCAGCAAAGACAAGTGATCAGCACATAATGCCAGCGAATGCTAAGCTCTAAGAAACTGCTGCAAAACTAAGATGGTCAAGCGCCCCCGGCCAGGCGTCGCCGGCTCAGACAATACTTTAGTACGGCAAGGTGGCGCAACAACGCCAGGTTAATTTTGCAACGGTTTCTCACTCTGTGCGCCATCAGACAGTGCCAGAAGTACATCACGTTAATAATGCAATTTATGAATATAAAAAATCTACTCGCCACTTCCATCGCCGCATTGTTTATGACAACGGCCAGCTTCAGTTTTGCTGCCAATTTAAAAATTGGCCTGGCGGCGGATGTGAACTCTCTGGACCCGCATTATTTCAATAGCGGCCCGAATAACGCCATGGCTTCGCATTTGTTCGAGGCACTGGTCAGTGTTGACTCTGACGGGCGGGTTGCACCTGGTCTGGCACTCTCATGGAAGGCGATCAATCCCACTACCTGGGAATTCAAGTTGCGCCATGGTGTGAAGTTTCATGATGGCAGCGAAATGACGGCAGAAGATATCGTGTTTTCCCTAGACCGCCCAGCGCAGATAAAGAACAGCCCAGGTCCTTACACCAGCTTTACCAAGCAAATCGTCGGCAAACAAATTGTTGACCCGTACACGCTACGTTTGAAGACTGCAACTGCGTATGGCCCACTGCCACTGGACATGAGTTCTGTCTTCATCATCTCAAAAAAAGCTGCATTGCAGGCCAGCACGGATGATTTCAACAGCGGCAAGGCAGCAATAGGCACAGGTCCTTATAAATTTGCCAGCTTCAAACGCGGCGATGCCGTTGAACTGACAAAAAATGATGCTTACTGGGGCGAGAAATCGGCCTGGGATAAAGTCACCTTCCGCATCATCACTGCAGGTGCACCACGCATGGCCGCCCTGTTGTCTGGTGATGTTGATGCCATAGAAAGCATACCGCCAGCAGATTTGAGCAAGCTCAAAAACAATGCCAAATTCAAGCTGGAACAAAAAATTTCCTGGCGCACCCTGTTCTGGCAACTTGATCATCAGGCCAGGGTCTCACCTTTTATCACCGACAAAGCTGGCAAACCCCTTGCTGCCAATCCGCTCAAGGATATACGTGTACGCAAGGCCATTGCCAAGGCCATCAACCGCACGGCATTGACAGAACGGATACTGGAAGGCCTGGCAGTGCCCGCATCCAATCTCGTCGCCCCTGGCGTGTTTGGCTACAACGATAGTTTAAAGGTGGAAGCTTACGATCCCGAAGGTGCAAAAAAATTGCTGGCTGAAGCTGGTTACCCAAATGGCTTTACCATCACCTTGCACGGGCCGAATAACCGCTATATCAATGATGAACAAATTGTGCAGACAGTGGCGCAATTTCTCAGCAAGGTGGGCATACAGGCCAAGGTAGAGACACAACCGCTGGCGGTGTACTTCCCCAAGGCAGCAAAAGGCGATTACAGCATGGCTTTGCTGGGCTGGGGTTCACTTGCCGGTGATTTTGCTCTGCGCACAACTTTAGGTACCGTCAACGCCGAGAATGGCTGGGGTAGCTGGAACTGGGGTAAATACAGCAATCGTGCGGTGGATGAGGCGATAGAATCTTCCCTGGCTTCTGTCGAAGCCGACAAACGAGAAGGCTTTGCCAGGAAAGCAATGGCCACAGCCATGCAAGATTACGCCGTTATACCTTTGCACCATCAATATGCCAGTTGGGCATTGCGCAAAGGTTTGAATTACAAAGCAAGAACGGATGAATTTACTTTTGCGCATCAATTCAAGCCAGACTAAATGAAGCAAAATTAATTAAGCAAATTAATGAAGCAAAGAAAAATCCCGCGACTTTGCAATCGCGGGATTTTTATTTACCTTAATTTAGCTGATCAGGATTTATTCAGCACACCCTGGCAAACTGCTTTTTGCGGATCACTCGCAGGTAACTTGCCGCAAATGCCATCAAGTTGCGTACGGGCTTTTTGGTAAGCAACTTGGTGCTTGCCTTCCTTATTCCAGTCTGTGAGTTTTTTACCCATTTTTTCCAGATAAGCGCGGTTACGCTCATAGAAGGCATTATCGACTTTTGCTGCTTCACCAAAGACGTTCTGTACTGCTTTTTCTATGCGTGCATCATCATTCGGTGCCAGATCAACCAGATTGCTGACATAGTTGGAACCCCATTGCAAACGTGTGGCCGGGCCTTTGGCGGCGTTATAAGCCTGCTCATACCAGTTTGCTGCGCCCACCTTGTCGCCACGTTTCTTGGCATTTGAACCCAGGGTAGACATGAAATAGTAAGGTGAATGTGAACGCTTGAGTTCAGCCTTGAGCAAGCTGTCAGAATCATCAAGCAAACCAGCATCACCCAGCGCATGCGCAGCAGCATTGACGACAGACTGGCGCTCATAAGCATCGGTAGTTGCCTGCTCTATCAAGCCTACGCGTTTTTGCACATCCTTTTGCAATGCTGCTTCTGGCTTGGCATTGTCAAGACTAGCCAAGGCTACCTGGGCACCAACTGCGCCCAGCCTGTCGGTCTTGGAGATCGTGGCATCATCAGCTAGCTTGACCAGGGCAATGTTCCAGGCACGTACCAGCTTGTTGCGCGATTCTGATTTGGCCGTGGTCAGAAACTCTGTGATTTCGCCAGCTGCGTTGCTCAATAGATCCATATTGTCACGCGCTGTTTTTGCGTCAGCGATGGCTTTCAAGACTTTCTCTGTTGCCTGTGCCTTGTCTATGGTTGGCAAGGTTTGACCAGGCTTTGCCGTGGCTGCTGCATAAATACCGCGCAGGTACAAACGTGTCGCATGCAAGCCAGCAGGACTCAGTTCAGATAATTTCAACAAGGTAGCAACCAGCTCTTTAGCGGGTACCAGTTTTTGTTCAGGATCATCCCATGAATAGTCAGCCAGTAAACTCCAGTCTTCTTCCTTGAGGTTTTTGTTGCCCGCCAGCGCCAGCTTCATCGTTTCCTGCACCGACAGTGAAGTATTCAGGGCCTGGGTCAGGACTTGCAGATAGCGTTCAGAATCAACTTCCCCAGGCAGGCGGGTAATCTCGGTGCCGTCAGGCTTGAACAAGATCATGGTCGGATAGCCGCGCACCTTGAATTGCGAAGCAAATTTTTGCGCACCTGGCGTGTCGCCGTCCAGATATACGGGAATGAAGTGGCGTGATTTATCGATGAATTCCTGACGATTGAAGATCGTTGCCTTCACCTGATTACAAGGCGGACACCAGATTGCCCCCCAATACAGGAACAAGGGCTTGTTGCTGGCTTTCGCCTGGGCAAAAGCCGCATCCACATTATTGTCTTTGCGCCAGTCTATACCGGCTTGTGCAGCGTGAGCAGAGGCACTGGCCGCTTTGTTGTCAGCAGCATAAGCTGGAAACGATGCAATATTTGTAGCCGCACTCGTAGCCAATAAGGCCAGCATCAGGGAGGAAGTCATCTTCATGGATTTGGACCCGGATAAATATATCAGGCACTCAGTGTAACAAAATTAATGTACTTGTTGTGCGGCGAACATGGTCCGATATCAGACTAATTTTGAGCATGCATATTTGTTTTTCTCCAGCAAAGAAAGCACAGCCCGCTTATGCCATTTCTATCTAAGTAAGTAAAAATATCATCGTTCACAAGCCAGGCATTATTACGCATGATGGCTGATCTGAAACTGGAAAGTAAAAAATGAGCAAAATCGCCCATGTAAAACAATTAATCAAAACACGCCAACGCCAGCGCCGCACCACTTTTACTGCAACCTTGTTGATCGCAGGCATCAGCCTGTTCGCCTTCTACAGTACGGCACAGGCTGCTACTGGCATCCTGAATGCGTCCTATGATGTGACGCGGGAATTGTTCAAGGATATCAATCCAGCCTTTGTCGCTGACTGGAAAAGGAAAACCGGCGAAAGCATCAGCGTCAACCAGTCTCATGGTGGCTCAAGCAAACAGGCCCGCTCCGTCATTGATGGACTGGAAGCATCGGTAGTGACCATGAACCAGGCCAATGATATCGACATCCTGGCGGACAAAGGTTTATTGCCACAAGACTGGGCCAAGCAATTCCCGAATAATGCTGCACCGTTTTATTCGACCATGGTGTTCCTGACGCGCAAGGGCAATCCCAAACATATCGCCAGTTGGGACGACCTTGGCAAACCCGGCTTGAAAGTCATCATTCCCAATCCAAAAACGTCTGGCAATGGTCGCTATAGCTACCTGGCCGCCTGGGGCTCAGTCATCAAGAACGGTGGCACGGAAGCGCAAGCCAGGCAACTCGTGGAAAACCTGTTCAAGAATGTACCGGTGCTTGACGGCGGTGGACGTGGTGCGACCACCACTTTCACACAACGTGAAATTGGTGATGTACTGGTGACATTTGAAAATGAAGTACAACTGGTGCGCCAGGAATTTGGTGACAACTTTGAAGTTGTCTATCCAAAAATCTCCATCCTGGCAGAATCCCCGGTCGCAGTAGTCGATAAAGTCGCAGACAAACTGGGCACCCGCAAAGTCGCGACTGCTTATCTGCAATTCCTATACACCGAAGCTGGCCAGGACCTGATTGCCAAACACTACCTGCGCCCACGCTCAGAAATCGCGGCAAAAAAATATGCCGCTTCTTTCAAGACTGTGAATTTGTTTACTGTCGATGATGTATTCGGTGGATGGAAGCAGGCACAGAAAAAACACTTTGATGATGGTGGTGAGTTTGACCGTATCTATGTAAAAAAATAGGTTTGTATTAATCTCAAGATAGACGGCACGACAGAAATCAATTCAAGTAAAACATTTATTTGGTTTTTCCTAATACACCGAGCATGGGAAGATGTTTTCTGTCGTGATAAGTCAGTGACAAAAGAATACAGTGCTTCACTTCATCAACCGGGATTTCATCGTCCAGATGAAAAATAATTGCTCTGTTACCTTCGAACTTTAGCTTATCGCTATAAAGCTCTTTGAATGTATCAAGCAGCCGCGTCTGACAATGAAAATACATGGCGTATTGCTCTGGTGCTGAACTCTTCCAATCCATTCTGACGGTGCTGCCAGTCTTCGCGAGATAGCTTGGCTCACCCCATTTCAGGGTTTCTTCCAGCGTGTCGGCAAACTTACATTCTGATGCGGTATCCAAAACCAATTGACGCAGGTACATCAGCTTGTACCGTATATGCGTTGGGTAGTTGCTGAATACTTTGGCGACCTGTGGATTTTTAATTTTATCCATTTCTCCCCTCCTCCTCGCTGACACATCGTGCTGAATGCTTATGTCGAAATAAACTGAAGAGAAAAGCATACCGCAAAAACAAAAAAAGCCCTGATTTCTCAAGGCTTTTTTCTCTCTCTTAACGAGAACTTACTGGCGTCCCCAAGGGGATTCGAACCCCTGTACTCACCGTGAAAGGGTGATGTCCTAGGCCTCTAGACGATGGGGACAGATTCTGTCCGTGTTACTGACCTAAATCGCTAACAACTTGTTGTCCACAATAACTTGATGAAGTTGATTGGCGTCCCCAAGGGGATTCGAACCCCTGTACTCACCGTGAAAGGGTGATGTCCTAGGCCTCTAGACGATGGGGACAACAAGTATGTTCTGCTCTGCCACATTTTTTGGTGGAGGTAAGCGGGATCGAACCGCTGACCTCTTGCATGCCATGCAAGCGCTCTCCCAGCTGAGCTATACCCCCGACGCTGCAGAACAGAAACGAGATTATAGGGGAAGCTTACCCGGATGTAAAGCCCCCTACCGCTTTCTAAGCAGCAATAACGCTCAAACGCTGCAAAACCACTTCACGGCCAAACAACTCTATCACTGCATCGATGGATGGTGTTTGCAATTGGCCTGTGAGCAGCAGGCGCAAAGGCATGGCCAGTTGCGGCATCTTCAACGAGAAGTCAGCCAGAGTTTGTTTCATGGCAGCAGACAGGGCTGCCTTATTCCATTCCACGGTTTTGCACAGCTCGGCGTATTGGCGCAAGGCCGGCAATACGGCTTCAGTCACATGCTGAGTCATCAATGCCGGATCTGCGGCTGGCTGGCGGTAAAACAGCATGGCCGCCTGTCCCAGTTCCACTGTGGTATTGGCGCGTTCTTTCAACAGCGCGATCACAGCTGTTAATGGCGGGGCATTGTCGAACTGCGCGCCTTCGCTCAACATTTGCGGTGCGATCAAATCAGCCAGGCGCTGATTGTCGGCTGCCTTGATGTAGTGATTATTGATCCATGCCAGTTTTTCAGGATTGAACTGGGCAGCAGAACCAGACAAATGGCTTAAATCAAACCAACTGCACATTTGCTCCATGGAGAATATCTCGTCATCACCATGGCTCCAGCCCAGGCGTGCCAGGTAGTTGAGCATGGCTTCAGGCAGGTAGCCTTGCAGTGGGTAATCCATGACGCTAACAGCACCATGACGTTTGGACAGCTTTTGCCCATCCGCACCCAGGATCATAGGCAAATGGCCATAATGCGGCAGGGTCGCGCCCAGTGCATTCAAGATATTGATCTGGCGTGGCGTGTTATTAACATGATCATCACCACGGATAACGTGGGTAATTTGCATGTCCCAGTCATCGACCGCGACGCAGAAGTTATAAGTGGGCGTGCCATCAGGGCGGGCTATGACCAGATCATCCAGTTCACGGTTACCTATGGTGATTTGTCCCTTGACGACATCCAGCCAGCTGACTTCACCGTCCAGGGGATTTTTGAAACGTATAACCGGTTTGCGGTCAGCCGGAATAGCTGGCAAAGTCTTGTCAGCTTCAGGACGCCAGGTACCGTCATAACGCGGTTTTTCACCTGCTGCACGCTGCCGCTCACGCATGGCCTCAACTTCATCCGGTGAGGAATAGCAGTGATAGGCCGTACCTTTTACCAGCATGTCAGCCAGCACTTCGCTATAACGCTCCATGCGCTTCATCTGATAAAACGGACCTTCATCATGCTGCAAGCCCAGCCAGTTCATACCTTCCAATATCGCTTGCACGGCTTCAGGCGTAGAGCGTTCAAGATCGGTATCTTCGATGCGCAGCACGAAAGTGCCACCAAAATGACGGGCAAATGCCCAACTGAACAAGGCAGTGCGGGCACCGCCAACATGGAGATAGCCGGTAGGGCTGGGAGCGAAACGGGTACGTACAGTCATGAGATCACAAGCCTGCGCCCTGCTGCCAATGAAGCTGACATGCAAAAGCGCGATAATGGTTAAAACCAGCATTTTACCGTTTTAACATCCGGGACGGATACTTTCATGATATCGGCTAACCTACTGAACTCCGGGTCAATGCCTGCATGATAATATGGCGACGCCAATAGTCCACCCGATAAACGATCAGACATGCAAGCCCAGTCAGCCCCACCTCTGCCACTACCTGTACGCGATGGCATCGCCCCCAGTTACATATGGATACCAGAAGGTCATTGGGACAATGTCTTCCGTTTTTTGCAAGATCATTTCCCTGATGTGAGTGCCAGCACCTGGCAAGCACGGCTGGACAAACAAGAGGTGGTTGATCAGCATGGCAAAGTCTTGTTTGCCGATAGCATGGTCAAACGCGGCATGTGTATTTACTATTATCGCGAAATAGAAAATGAAACACCCATCCCGTTTCATGAAGAAGTCCTGTTCCAGGATGAGCACTTGCTGGTAGTAGATAAACCGCATTTCCTGCCTGTCATTCCTTCAGGACGATTTTTGCAGGAAACCCTGCTGGTCAGGCTGAAGAAAAATACAGGCTTGATGGATCTGACCCCCATACACAGGCTGGACAGGGAAACGGCAGGCGTCATGCTGTTTTCGCACAATCCAGCCACCCGTGGGCAGTATCAATCCCTATTCCAGCGTAAAAGCATGGCAAAGACGTATCACGCAGTAGCGAAGCATCTGCCAGCACTGTCTTTCCCGCTACGTCATTACAGCCACATGGAAGAAGCAGAAAAGTTCTTTGTCATGCGCGAAGTGGCAGGCATGCCTAATTCAGAAACCCTGGTCGATATCAAGGAAAGACGTGGCGAAAATAGCCTGTACCAATTGCAGCCAGTGACCGGTAGAAAACACCAATTGCGCCTGCACATGAGCAGCCTTGGCGCGCCTATCTTGAATGATGCATTTTATCCCTTCGCCCTCCCCTGCAAGGCGGATGACTTTTCTGCGCCTTTGCAGTTACTGGCAAAATCCATCTGCTTTGATGATCCGATTACTGGTCAGCAACGCTATTTTGAAAGCAGAAAGTCGCTGTGATTACCTTCCTCAGAACCTTTTACGATCTGTAGCGAGCGTCAGCGGGGTTGGGGTAACAAAAACGCAGCGCAAAAAGCGGAATGTACTCTGGTACATGAGCATTTTGAGCAGCACATGGCCCCCGATCACGCTCGCGCAGTAAGATCGCAAACAGGTTCTTAGAGGGCTACACAGGCAAACGGGTTGACAGCAAGTCCCTAAAGCAGTAATATTGCGGTCTT
>NZ_JBYTAV010000002.1:0-160186 GCF_058788535.1 Undibacterium sp. FW305-107 | reverse complement strand
CGGAGTGTAGCGCAGCCCGGTAGCGCACCTGCTTTGGGAGCAGGGGGTCCAAGGTTCGAATCCTTGTACTCCGACCAAATTCTAGGGATCGTCACAGACGATCCCTTTTATTTCAGCAGATTCAGATTGTGGCTGATTTAAGCTGAATCGACTAAAATAAATAAATGACAGACCAGTTTTTCGGAGTGTAGCGCAGCCCGGTAGCGCACCTGCTTTGGGAGCAGGGGGTCCAAGGTTCGAATCCTTGTACTCCGACCATTTAAAAAGGATCGTTGAATATTCAACGATCCTTTTTTCTTTTCCGCCTCAGTTTTTCAACTCGGTTTTCCGGATCACTCAGATTGCTTGAATCGGGCAAGCACTCGCAAGTCTTCACCTACCTGGCTGACTTCATGAAATTGCAAAATCCTGGCCTGATCCACATGGGTCAATTCAGGCAAATTAAATAAACCAGCCCCACTCCCCAAAAGCTTGGGAGCCAGGTACAGCAATAATTCATTGACGCAATCCTGTCTGATCAATGCCCCATTCAGGGTCGCCCCGGCTTCCACATGCAATTCATTGATTTGCCTGCGTCCCAATTCTTGCATCAAAGCTGGTAAATCCACTTGCTGATTCGCATCTGCCAGACAAATTACTTCTGCCCCCGCCTGCTCCAGTTGCGCCTGTTTTTCAGCATCAGGCACAGCACATACGATCAAGGCGCCGCCTTGCAACACCTTGGCTTGCGGCGAGATGCGCAGATGTGAATCGACAATGATTTTTTTGGGCTGACGCGGTGTGTCCACACCCCTTACATTCAGCATGGGGTCATCTGCCAGCACCGTGCCTATGCCAGTCAAAATTGCATCTGCACGCGCACGCCAGTGATGGCCATCCAGCCTTGCCACCGGCCCGGTAATCCACTGGCTTTGCCCATTCGCCAGTGCCGTGACGCCATCGAGGCTGCCAGCAACTTTCATCCGAATCCAGGGCTTGCCGGTTTCCATGCGCTGGAAAAAACCTATATTCAATTCCCGCGCTTGCAAGGCGAGACCAGGAAAAGTACCACACTCAACTTCGACACCTGCTTCCCGCAGGATACTCAAGCCGCGCCCTGCTACTTGTGGATTGGCATCCTGCATGGCAGCAACCACGCGTGTGATGCCAGCATCACGCAAACCATTTGCGCAGGGTGGCGTACGGCCAAAATGACTGCAGGGCTCCAGCGTGACATAAGCAGTGGCACCACGCACGTCATGGCCTTGTGCAGCAGCATCGCGCAGCGCTTGCACTTCTGCATGCGCCTGCCCTACCGGCTGTGTCCAGCCCTGCCCCAGCACCTGACCATCGCGAACGATCACGCAACCCACTTTGGGGTTAGGCGAAGTTTCTATGGTGGCGCGGCCAGCCAGCTCAAGTGCCTGCTGCATGTAAGCATAGTCAGCCTGCTTGTCCATACTCGCCTGCACCTCAGGTATTTTGTATGGTGATAGTGGGGAACTTGCTTGTCATGTCCTTGGCTTTTTCAGCAACCCTGATAGCGACTTTGCGGGCGATATCTTTATACAGGCCAGCAATTTTCCCTTCAGGCTCGGCAACCACTGTAGGCGTGCCTGAATCAGCTTGCTGGCGTATCGTCATTGTCAAAGGCAGGCCGCCAAGGAAATCAACACCAAAGTCTGCACACATTTTCTGACCACCACCTTCGCCGAAAATATGCTCAGCATGGCCACAGTTAGAGCAGATATGGATGCTCATGTTCTCGACTATGCCCAGGATAGGAATACCGACTTTTTCAAACATTTTGAGACCCTTGCGCGCATCCAGCAAGGCGATGTCTTGCGGTGTCGTGACGATGACTGCACCAGTGACCGGCACCTTTTGCGACAGGGTCAGTTGTACGTCGCCCGTACCAGGTGGCATATCGACAATGAGGTAATCCAGATCACGCCAGTTGGTCTGCCCCAGCAATTGCTGCAAGGCCTGGGTGACGAGGGGCCCACGCCAGACCATGGGCTCGTCAGGATCTATCATGAAACCTATGGAAGAAACTTGGAGGCCATGGTTTTCCAGCGGCTCCATGGTTTTGCCATCGACCGTTTCAGGGCGGCCAGAGATGCCCATGATCATGGGTTGCGAAGGGCCATAGATGTCGGCATCCAGGATGCCAACAGCTGCGCCTTCAGCGGCCAGGGCCAGGGCCAGGTTGGCGGCGGTAGTCGATTTGCCAACCCCGCCCTTGCCTGAGGCTACAGCAATAATATTCTTTACGTTAGGCATGAGCCTGATGCCCGGCTGCACAGCATGGGCAATAATTTTTGAAGTCACATTGACTGCAACCTTGCCCACACCTGGCAAAGCTGCAATGGCTGCCACAACGGCAGCGCGTATCAATTCAAACTGGCTTTTGGCCGGGTAACCCAACTCCACATCCAGGCTCACATCTGCGCCTTCTATCTTGATATTTTTGGCGGATTTGCTTGTTATCAGGTCCTTAGTGGTGTTTGGGTCTATCACTTTTGCCAATACGGCTTTAATGTCGTCAACTGTAATACTCATGCAATTCTCCATAGATATCCTGCAAGTCTAGCGCAATTTGTACATCCAGGCTGCAATACCCTTGATGACAGGCTTGTTGTAAGTGGGCATATTTGAAGAGACGCAAACTTCCCCGTCCAATGAAGTTCAAGCATAATGGTTCTGCGCCCATTTATTTTTTACAAAGAAAATCAGGAGAAATTGATGCAAATTCAAGCAAAACCCCACTCTCGCAGCAAATTCTGCCTTTCATTGTCTGCACTGGGTTTACTTTCTTACTCCCTGACTGCCCAGGCTGGCTTGCTGGTCGGGCATTTGACCGACAAGAACGGGCAGGCCATGGGTAACGCCGTTCTGTTCGCGACACCACTGGACACGCCTTCGCCTGCGAAAAAACCTGGTGAAACCAGCATAGTGGCGCAAGAAAATTATGCTTTCAGCCCTTTCCTTACCGTCATACGCAGTGGTACACAAGTGCGATTTCCTAACAAGGACAATCACGAGCATCACCTGAAGTCATTTTCCCCAGCCAAGACTTTTGAACTACGCGTGAATAACAAGAAAGAAGAACCTGCGCCTATCCTGTTTGATAAACCTGGTGAAGTTGCCCTGGTCTGCCATTTCCACGACTGGATGCGTGGCTTTATCTATGTGGTTGATACACCTTATTTTGCCAAGACCGATGCATCGGGCAGTGTAGCCCTCAATAACCTGCCAGCCGGCAAATATGAGGTCAAAGCCTGGGCGCCAAATATGTTTGGCGAGCCACTGGCGCAAACCGTGCAGGTGGCAAACGAAGGCCCCAGCAATGTCAAATTCCAGTTCAATTTCGTACCAAAAGCACCGCCTGCACCTCGCAATTTGAGCAAGGGTACGGCGACATTTGGCTATGACTGATTGCCATGATTGAACAAATGCCCGGCATAGTCACGGGCATTCGCAATCTTGTTAGCCAGTTTGCATTTGCTGCCGGAAAGTCAGGACAATAAATTCTGCCGGGTGCACCACCGCGACTGAAACTGAGACATTCATTACCCCATCCAGTATGTCTTGCCCGGTCATGGTGCTGCCCAGCCCGACACTAACGCTATATGCCTCCGTTGGCTTGCTGCCAACCAGAGCGCCGTCTCTCCAGAGAGCGTTCAAGAAATTGCTGATTGTGGCATTCACACTATTCCAGGTCAGGCTATCATTGGCCTGAAACGCATAGGCATGCAAAGCAGCTTTAATCGATTGCTCCAGCATGATCATGGTGCGTCGGACATTGATATAGCGCCAGTCGTTACTATTCCCTGCCAGAGTGCGCGCTCCCCAGACCAGCAAACCGTAGTTGGGAAACGTACGTATGGCATTCACAGCCATGCCATTCAGAGGCACATTTAAAGCCGCTTGCTCCTGGTCGTCAATCATTACCGCAGGAGAAATGGTATTGATGATGGTTGTATTGGCTGGTGACTGAAACACACCAAAGGTATGATCAGTACGCGCATACACACCTGCCATTGCAGCAGCAGGCGGCAACAGATTGACGCTGGTCGCTATATTTTTGATGCAGGATTGATACAGTGGAGAGACAGCCATCAGGCTCTGGTGGCGCTGGCGAATGGCCACTGCATCGGCTGCCTGTGTCAGTGAGGCTACGATACTCAGGTAAGCCTGTAATTTCGATGAAGAAATACCTGGCGAACCAGGAGGAAATAAAATCGGTGCTTCTGCATTCAAATCTGCTACCAGCAAAGGCAAGGTACTGGCTGAAACCCAGCTGTAATCGATGTCACTGATATTGACGATATTCGTATTCAGCCATGGATAATAACTGACGCCATATTGATTGAATTCCTCACCCAGCCCCGTAATCCTGTAAAAGCCACCGCTGCCTGTACCGCCTGTGATGGGGTCTTGCGCACTGCCATCTGCAGGCAAATAACCATTGTGTACGTCCAGTATGCACATGAGGTGCTGCGATTGTTCACAGCTTTGCAATGCCAATTGCGACACACTGGCCCAGTCATCCAGGCTCAGGTGCACAGCATCTGGCATGACCAGCAAATCTGCCTCTGTACATTCAGCAGCGATGGCCAACGCATTGTTATAAGCATCCTTGTTAAAAGTACCCGCAGCAATTACTTCGTCATAAGTACCAAGAGAAAGTATGTAGCAAACTCCGCCGCCATTATTGAAAAACAATTGCAAGCCAAAATATAAGTCGAAAGCTGGCGCAGCTTTATTAGCCTGGTATGGCGGTGTGGCCTGAGTATTGCTCACGTAGTCATACGCTATCTGCGGCGCACCACCGAATATACTGATGTATTCATCCAGGGATGAAATGCATGCGGGCTTACCTGCACCACCGGCCTTGGCTGTATATCCCACAAAGACAGGTATGCCGGTAGGTACCGCCACCACTGAACTGGAGAAACCATCCACTTCAGTAAGGAAAACACCCGGTGCTGCAAGTTGTTGAATCATGTTCGAGTACTCCGAAGTAATCTGCTGCCACTTTTTAAAAAGACGAACCCGGTTCAGATAAAAACTTTACTTCCTCGGCCGTTGATGCCCGTCCCAAAATCGCATTCCTGTGCGGGAAGCGGCCAAAGCGCTGGATGACTGCGCGATGCTTCACGGCATACTGATAAAAGCCTTCAAAAGGCTCTCGCTGTCCTTCTGGCACTTCCTGGCGCAAGGCATCAAATAAAGCTACTGCCCTGTCCTGGTCGGTCAGCGATTCTGAATGTTCCAGCGGCAGGTAAAAGAAAACTCTTTGTATGTGACGCAACTGGCGATCAGCCTGCGCTTGCAAGCCTGCTTCGCAATAAGCCCTGGCTTGCGCATCATAGGCGAATGACTCTGGCGTGTTCCTGTACATATTCCGGGGGAACTGGTCGCACAGAATGATCAGGGCCAGTCGGCCCTCTGCTGTGTTTTCCCAACCGGTTAATTCCTTTTGCATGGCCTGCTCAGTCAGGTTGGCAAAACCGTCCCTGATGGCGGCATCCAGATCATCGCTCTTGGACCACCATAGTTTGGCCTGGGATTGCGCGGTTTTGGCATCATCGGTATCCAGACCAAACCAGAAATTTAATACGGCGTGCAAATCATCCATCTATGCCCCTCTTAGATTTAAGTCTTATTATTGGAACTTACGCAAAACCGCCCCCAGTTGCGTTGCAGCTCCTAGTCGTACTTAAAGTACTGTCTTCGTCGCTACGGTGCAGTCGGGAATTGAGGCAACATGTTGCCTGCCGACGAAACGAACCTCCCTTACAAGGGAGGTTTCCTAAAGCAATAGACCTGCTGGGACAATTTTGCGTAAGTCCTCATTATGGGCAATTTTATCTTTTGATTAAGGAAATTGATAATTCTTTTATTTCTGTCTTGACTGAAATAAGGGAATTAACTACACTGTGATCATGGAACTTACACCCGTCAAACAAAAATTTATCCTGCACTGGGGCGAAATGGGCACCTTATGGGGTGTTAACCGTACCGTGAGCCAGATTCATGCCCTGCTGTATATCGTGGGCTGCCCCATGCAGGCAGAAGAAATTGCAGATACGCTGGGTGTAGCAAGGTCGAACGTATCAAATTCGCTGAAAGAGCTGCAAAACTGGAAGCTGGTGAAACTGGCGCATGTCATGGGTGACCGCAGGGCACATTATGAAACATCGCTGGATGTCTGGGAATTGTTCCGCACAGTAGTACGTGAACGCAAGGAAAGGGAATTCAATCCCACCATCACTACCTTGCAGCAATGCCTGGATAGCCCTGATCTGGATCAGGAAGACAAGGCCACGCAATTACGTATTGCCGAGACCCTGGCGCTGATGAAGACCGTCACCACCTGGACCGATGAAATGCTGCGACTGGAACCGAACACCTTGATGAAGCTCTTGAAGATGGGTGCGGCAGTACAAAAATTTGTGCGCGGAGATGACAAGCAATAGTGGTGCAAGCCATCGCCGCATAAAAAAAATGCTCACGCATTTTTTTTGAAGATAAATTTCTGTTTAGACAGAAATGTCAGAAATAAAAGTTAAAAAGTGAGGGAACCTGAAATGAGCGACTATCCACTGACCCTGCTGTATGATGCCTCCTGCCCTATCTGCAAGCTGGAAATGGACAACTTGCGTGAACGTGATCAATTGAATAAATTAAATTTCGTTGATGCTTCAGCAGTTGGTTTTGATGCTGCAAAATATGGTGTGAATCTGGCAGAAGTGATGCGCGTCATCCATGGCATCAAACCAGACGGCACAGTGGTGACTGGGGTAGAAGTCATACACCTCTCCTACCGCGCCGCAGGCCTGGGCTGGCTGACTGCGGCCAGCAATTGGCCCCTGCTCAAACCCATCTGCAATTGGGGTTATGAGTATTTCGCCAAAAATCGCCACTGGGTTTCTGAAGTATTTGCAAGTGCCATCATACGCATTGCCGCCAGGCGCACTGAAAAACGTAGCCGCGCCTGCAAAGAAGGTAAATGCACAATTAAATAAGCTTCATCATGAAAATTCTTATCTGCGGCGGCCAAGGTTTTTTGGGTCGCCATATCAGCCGGGCTCTGCAAGATGCAGGACATGAAATATGTCATGGCGTACGCAAACCCAAACTGCCAGAACGCCTGACTGATCCGCAAGAAATAGCGATCAATTATGTGCATGATATCGAGCCTGCCATCTGGGAAAAACGTCTGCGCAGCCTTGGGCAAATTGATGTCATCATCAATGCTGTCGGCATACTCAATGAAACAACAGAACTAAGTTTCGATGCCATTCATCGCGACGCACCTGTTGCCTTGTTTTATGCAGCAGCCAGATGCGGCGTTAAATCCATCATTCAAATATCTGCTCTGGGTGCTGCAAACGAAACTGAACATCCAGAAGCCATGACAGGCTATATGCAAAGCAAGCGTGCTGCTGACAAGGCGCTCATGGCCAGCGGCCTCAGTTATCTGATCCTGCGCCCTTCTTTGGTGGTTGGCATTGATGGTGGCAGCAGCCAGTTATTCCGCAGCATGGCCAGCCTGCCTGTACTTGGTTTGCCAGGTCGTGGTGAACAACAATTGCAACCCGTGCATGTAGATGACTTGTGTGCAGCAATCGCCATCTGGCTCGCCGATGAAAACCGTCACAGCATGATCTTGAATACCGTTGGCCCGCAAGCCATGTCTTACCGGCGCATGCTGGAAACTTATCGCCTGGTCATGGACATGCCTGAGCAACGCATGTTTTCTATCCCCATGCCCCTCATGCGCATGGCTGCCAGCGCAGCAAGGCTGTTACCGCAAAATGTGCTGACACCAGACAGTTTGCGCATGCTGGAGCAAGACAATGTCGCTGACGCCACCGACTTTGCTGCGCATCTGAGCAGGCCAGCGAAATCGCATAAAGACTGGTTCACTGGCATCCCTGCCAACATGCTGGCCAGCAGCGCGATTGCAGGCTGGAGCCTGCCATTGTTTCGCTATGTGCTGGCTCTGGTCTGGTTTGTCACTGCCGCAGTGTCGTTTGGTCTTTACCCCATCTCCGGCAGTCTGGCTTTATTGCAGCCTTTGGGTCTTAGTGGTGCACCTGCGATGTTCATGCTGATGGCCGCATCGACTCTGGACCTATGCCTGGGTCTGGCTACTCTGCTCTGGCCCAGGCGCGTTTTGTGGTTGATGCAAATTGCCCTGATTGTTGGCTATAGCGGCATCATTGCGATTTATTCGCCTGAGTATTATTTACATCCCTTTGGTCCAGTCTTGAAAAACTTGCCCATACTGGCATTACTCGCTTATTTATTTGCTAATAAAACAGACGCACGAAAAGACACAAAATGAATACCTATCTCTTGCTTAAAACCCTGCACGTCTTGTCTTCTGTCTTACTGGTTGGCACCGGTTTTGGTTCGGCGTTTTATATGTTCTTTACCAATCGCAGTAAACAATTCAAGGCGCAAGTCGTGGTCGCGCGGCTGGTCGTACTGGCTGACTGGTGTTTTACAACACCAGCCGTAATTATCCAGCCCCTGACTGGCTTTGCCATGGTCCACATGGCAAGCTGGCCCTTGAGTACGCCTTGGATCATGTGGTCCTTTGTTCTCTATCTGTTTGCCGGTGCCTGCTGGTTGCCCGTGGTGTGGCTGCAAATACGCATGAAAGCCATGCTCGAAGTCGCGGACGCCAACAACACTACTGTGCTGCCAGAGCAGTACTGGCGCTATGCAAAGATATGGGAATGGTTGGGCTACCCTGCATTCATTGCCATGATAGGTGTGTACTTTTTGATGGTGAACAAGCCCAGCTTTTGATAACCAAGAACAATTAATCTGCTGGTCACAGTAGATTAACTGTTCTTGTTATTTAATGCAGCGTCTCATAGAACTCTGCCTCAATAATCGACAGCGCTCCTTTGGCAACGACTTTGGCACCAGTATCCGTATTCTTTTGATTAGCGACCTCTTGCATGGCAAATGCCCTATCACTGTCCGTTGCCATACCGGTCAATTCCACTTTGACGACATTGCCCTGTACAGCTTTCAAAGGCAGGCTGACATAACCCAGGCTCTTGGGTGTCAATCCCTCATACACCAGCTTGCCATCGACGCTGATACGTATGGGGTAACTGCGCTCGCGCCAGCCAGTGAATTTGAAAACTGCTTCTGTCAGGGTGGCGGGACGCATCAGTTCATAGGCTATCCATGCCTCACCCGGCAGGCTGCCACTATGCCAGGCGGTAGTTTCATCGTCATCAAAAGACTTTGCTGTAGCATCGACATTACTACCCGCTGTGACCTTTGCAATATCCATCGCCAGGCGTGATGCTTTGAATGAAGCTGTAGCCGGCGTCGGGCCACGTCCCAGGTAGGAAGGCAATTGCGCACTGGCCAATTGCGTGCCCAGACCGGCATTCACTTTCACCGGAATTGAGGTAATTTCCAGGCTGGCTGATTTCAAGCCGACAGCGGTGGCTGTCAGGCGTATTTTCCCGGCCTGGGTAGTGCTGCGTATCAAAACGCGATTGACACCGCCCTCCACTGGCAGACTGGAGGACAGGATGAAATTATTTTCACCTTGCGCGATGCCACCGCGCCATTCTGCCGGACCATCCAGTTTGAAATCAACCAGGTTCAATGCCACAGGATTTCGCTGGCCGTTTGCGTCAACCACCTCGACTTCCACCAGCGCCAGATCTGCGCCATCGGCACGCAAACCCGTTGGTGCAGACCTAACGTTCAAACGCAAGGCAGCTGGCTCACCTGCTGTTTTCAATACGGTTTCACAAAGCTTTTTGCCATCTGCGGCATAACCAACGGCACGCAATTCGCCAGCCTGCCAATTCACATCCTTGAAGCTGAACAGGAAGCGCGAACTCTGCTCACCCTTGCCGAGGGATTTACCATTCAGGAACAATTCCACTACATCCGCGCTGGATATTACCGTGATTGCTTTGGTGGTCGCTGGCGTGTAATTCCAGTGGCCAATGATATGTATGCGTGGCCGCTCAATATCCACCCAACCATCCCAGATAACTTGATGCGCATAGAAGCCGTCTTTGGGGATGCGCATGGCATCAACCTCGCCACTGCGACGATAATTTTCTGCACCGCGATGGTGGGTATTGGTATCAGAGAAAACGATATTGACGCCGCCGCTGCTGACCCGTTTGCCAGTGCCCGGACGCTCACGCCAGTAGTCATACCAGCGCTGCACATCTTCTATGGCATGGGAATCCTGATTGCGGTTATAGATGCTGGCATCCTGCCCTTTGTGCAGAGGGCCATCACCATCCTTGTGATACGGGGCAGTGTAGTTATCCCAGTATTTTCGCAGACCTTCATCACGCGAATATTCCATGGCCCAGAATGGCAGCCTGGCACTCTTATTGATGTAGAGCATTTCACCGCCATATTCCGCCACCTGACTATTCAGCATTTCCCGGCTGCCAGCAGCGCGCCCGCCATATGGGTCATACTGATCACGTATGGCTTTCATCTCGCGCATATGGGCTTCGCTGATACCCTTGTTGCCGGATTCATAGAAAAGAATGCTGGGATTATTGCGGTTATAAATGACTGCATCCCGCATCAATGCCACCCTTTGTTCCCAGCGACGGCCATCGACATCTGCTTCAGAGTCACCTGCTGGCATGGCTTGTATCAGCCCGACCCTGTCGGCAGATTCCACATCCTGCTTCCACGGTGTCACGTGCATCCAGCGCACCAGGTTGCCATTGCTTTCTACCATTAACTGATTGCTATAGTCGCTTAACCAGGGTGGCACTGACATGCCAACTGCTGGCCATTCATTCGAAGTACGTTGTGCATAGCCGTGCACTTGCAGTACACGGTCATTCAGTTTGATCATGCCATTCGCAAATTCAGTTTTGCGAAAACCGGTGCGGGTGTGTACGGTATCCACCGCGCGGCCATTCACTTTCAGCGTTGTGCTGACATCGTAGAGATAGCCATAACCCCAGCTCCAGAAATTCAGTTTGCCTACGCGTGCTGCGGCTTTTACATTCGCAGTCTGTCCAGCGTCTATAGTTAGTGCCGGGCTGGCAAATGCAGCGACTTTTTTGCCATCTGGATCAGTGATGACAACTTCATAGACAAGCTTGCTGGCTACCCTCGTTTCATTCCTGACCTGGGACTCTGCAGTAATCGTGGCGGCCTTGCCAGCCACATCAAAATCCTGCGCATAGATGTAAGTGCCGGTAGTACCCAGATTGGAATATAAGGGCAAGGTCTGGTACAGGCGGCCACTCAGGTGCAGGCGGATATTCTTGGGGATGCCACCATAATTCGCATTGAAATTATAGTTAGACCATTGATAGCGCTGGTTAGTCGCTTTTTCACGGTAATCCCAGGCATTGTCGGTGCGCACTGCAATGGTATTTGCACCCTCAGTCACGGCCTCGCTGATATCGACGCCAAAGGCCATGACGCCGTTTTCATGCAAGGCAAGGGATTTGCCATTCACAAAAATTTCTGCCGCCTGGCGCACGCCTTCAAATTCAAGGAAGACCTTGCCCGCCAAAGCACCGGCAGGCAAACTGAAACGCTTGCGATACCAGACGATGCCAGTCGACAAATCAGCGATATCTTTTTTAAAGGCTTCATCTTCGTTCCATGCGCGTGGCAGAGTAACCGCCTTCCAGCTAACATCATCAAATGCAGGGCTGGCTGCGCCTGGTGCATCGCCGACAAATAGTTTCCAGCCAGGGTTGAAGTCATAGGTACTGCGCGCCAGGATAGCGGGACTAGTTTGTGCTGCCTGCAGCATATCCGTATGCAATCCCGCATACAAACCTATAAGCAGGAATAAGAAGCTGCTGACAAATGGCCGCAGTGCCCGCAGCAATCGTGATGTTCGCATGGAATAGGTACCCATAAATAGTTGAAGTCCAGGCAATCCAGCGCAGGACATGGATCAGGAAAATGTCTGAGAACCTGTTTATGATCTTACTGCGAGAGCGTGATCGGGGCTCATGTGCTGCTAAAAATGCTCATGTACTTAGAGTACATTCCGCTTTTTGCGCTGCGTTTTTGTTACCCTAACCCCGCTGACGCTCGCTACAGATCGTAAACAGGTCCTTATCTCAGCATGCAAGGTTTTTTACGGTCAAACTTCCAGCCAGGTATCAGGTATTGCATTGCCACTGCATCATCCCGTGCGCCCAGCCCCATGCTGCGATACAGGCGATGCGCGCGCTCTACTTCGGCCATGTCCAGCTCCACACCCAGTCCCGGCGTTTGCGGTACCTGCACCATGCCGTCAATAATTTGCAAAGGCTGCTTGCCTAGCCGCTGGCCATCCTGCCAGATCCAGTGGGTATCAATTGGCGTGATTTCACCAGGTGCCGCGGCGGCTACATGGGTGAACATAGCCAGAGAAATATCGAAATGATTATTGGAATGCGAGCCCCAGGTCAACCCCCATTGCTGGCACAACTGCGCGACCCTGACGGCCCCGCGCATAGTCCAGAAATGTGGATCAGCCAATGGGATATCCACTGCCTGCAAACGCACTGCATGATCAAGTTCACGCCAGTCAGTGGCGATCATATTGGTTGCCGTTGGCAAGCCCGTTGCACGTTTGAACTCGGCCATGACTTCACGGCCTGAAAAACTTCCTTCTTCGCCACAAGGGTCTTCTGCATAAGCCAGTACATCCGCCTTATCACGGCACAGGCGTATGGCATCATTCAGTAACCAGCCACCATTAGGATCGATGGTGATGCGCGCCTGTGGAAAGCGTTCTGCCAATGCAGTGACAGCTTCCATTTCATCTTCGCCACGCAAGACGCCGCCCTTGAGTTTGAAATCATTAAAACCATAACGCTTATAGGCAGCTTCGGCCAGCTTCACAATAGCTTGTGGTGTCATGGCTTCTTCATGGCGTAAGCGCAACCAGTCATCATCGGCGTCGCGGTTGCTGATGTAAGGAAGTTCAGTGCGCCTGCGGTCACCAACAAAAAACAGATAGCCCAACATTTTTACAGCCGTACGTTGTTGCCCTTCACCGAGCAGGGCTGCCACCGGCACTTCCAGGAACTTGCCCAGCAAATCCAGCAAGGCAGATTCGAGTGCTGTAACGGCATGAACAGCAATGCGCAAGTCAAAAGTCTGGTTACCACGCCCACCACTATCCCTGTGTGCAAAGGCATCACGCACACGGTTCAGTATGCCTTGATAATCACCTATGCTTTTACCTATCAGCAAGTCACGGGCATCAAGTATGGTCTGCCGTATCGCTTCGCCACCTGGCACTTCACCAACACCAGTATTACCCAGGCTATCGCTGAGTATCACGATATTGCGGGTAAAAAATGGCCCGTGCGCACCACTAAGATTGAGCAGCATGCTGTCATGACCAGCAACCGGGATGACTTGTAAATTGACGAGGACAGGCGTACTTGAAGGAATGGGCATGGTTCTTTTCATCAAAAATAATGACAAAGCTGAGTGAAGTATTGATGCACAAATGGTAGCGCTATCAATAATGAGCGTCAAGGCTAAACATTATCAATAGAGCCATGCGAAAAACGAGAGGTTTTTACTTATCTCTGCTATGAAACTGGCTTGGTCATCAGGCAGTTCCCATATCAATCAAACTCATGATTTTTTTGCAAAAATGGCGAGATATTGCGGGAAATTGCTTTTCTACCTGGAATTTTGGAAGAGAAATGGTAGCGCAACAAATACCATCTTTTCAGCGCTGAAAAGCGAGGTGGGATAGAAGTGAATGCGTGCAAGCGGCTAAGGCATAGGAACGAGACTATGGTCAAGGGCTGCGTAGAAACAGGCGAATAAATTAAGACCCGCCTTCAATCAGAAAACCCTGCAAGCCTGACACCTTGCAAGGCAATCGGACTACATCCCTTTCACCTGGCGCGCCGCCTGCACCATCTCATGCACATCATTGGTCATGACAGCCAGGAAGCCCAGCAAAATCAGATAATAAGCCGCATAGGTAAAACGTACTTGTGCAGACATATTGTAGTAAGCCTTGTTCTCTTCAGCCTCTGGATCGTATTTCCAGGCGCGCCACAATTGTGGCCATGCCAGAAAACCGATGATGATAAGCATCGGACTTGGGCGGTAGTAAAACAAAGCCAGCAAAACGGGGACGCCGACAAACCAGATCCGCGGCGTCAGCACGGCCGTAATGCGCCCGCCATCAAAGGGGGACAGCGGTATCATATTGAACAGGTTCAAGAAAAAGCCTGAATACGCTACCGCCATCAATAAATCGCTATTGTAATTACGGGCCAGGAAATAACACAGGATAGCCCCGACAGTACCTGCCAATGGCCCGCCGAGGCCAATATATGCCTCGGTTTCTGCATCATGCGGCATGTCTTTCAATTCTATCCAGGCACCCAGAAAAGGGATGAAGGTAGGTAAGCCCACATCCAGCCCACGCTGGCGGGCAGCAATGAAATGTCCCATTTCATGCACGAACATGAGCAAGACAAATCCCACGGCATACCACCAACCAAATATCCAGGCATAGAGTGCAACAGAAATAATCATGGTGCCGCCCGAGGTCAGCAACTTGCTAAACTTGACGCCGGAAAACAGCAGGAGCAGCAACTTCATCATTTTTTATTTTATCCTTGCCCGCAATTCAAATAACTAAAAATTCAAGCTTTCTTGCGCCCAAACAGCTTGCTTATCAATGCACCCAAGCCTACCACGGCAACCAGCGCCAATTTGGCGAACTTGGCAAAGAAAGCGAAGATGATGGCAAACAAACCCAGCTTCTTGGCTGCAACACCGGCCACCAACGCTGCCAAACCATATTCAGCAACTTTATCAGTACTGATATTGAAATCGCTGTAACGCTTGCCATCTGAAAATTCCAGATGTCCCAGCAAATCCTTGGCGATGGCTTTTTGTTGTGGCAAATCGTTCAATGCAGTGACCAGATTCATGCTGATATAGCCTTCACGGCCCAGCGCGTAAGTATTGTAATTAACACCCTGGCTGTCATTGTTGCCTTGTTTGTCTTTGGTAATCGCTGACCATACCAGCCTGTGCGTTGCCGCTTCATAATTAGGTTTCTCAGCCCAGCCCACGAGTTGCATTTCCGGGATGCCGCGCTGACGACGCTCTTTATTGCCCTCTTCCGTACCTTCCTTCAGACTCGTCAACAAGTCGTCGGCATTCCAGTCTTTGGCATCATCATCTTTGATATAGCCGGCTTTTTCATAACGCGCCACGATCATCCAGTTACCGTCTTCGGGAAAAATGGCACCAAGCAAGCTGGGATCAGAAGAATTGCCCATGGCACGCATGATGCGGCCCGCCTGAGGCATGGGAATGAATATTTGGCCGGCAGGTACTTTCAATACAGCCTGATCTATCATTTTGACTTCGGCAGGGCCAGCCTGCATGACTTTTTTTGCTTCGTCGAATGCTGCCTTGACCTCTGCCTCAGTTGCTGCATTTTGCGCATAAGCAAAATGGCTAAAGACTGCGACAAAAAAGGCTATTACCCACTTTAAAAACTGCTTGGCGATCATTTTCATTCCCTATAAATTTATATTTTTGATGAGCAATATGCCATCAGGCATTTGACTATCATTTATTGTGCACAATTAATTTATGGTTTTTGTGATTTTATATACACTTTATTTCCATAAAGTTAAGCATAATGCCTTGAAACATGGGCTAAATCAAATCCATACTAAGGTATTAGGCGCTAAAATAGCGTCCCCAGCTCAGGCTTACCACACAGATAAAAGTGCTTACCATCCCTGGCAAAGAACAAGCACCGGCAGAATCATGACCACTTCCACAAGCAATACCGATACAGATCACACACGGGAACACTTGCCTGCATCTGCAGTAGCAATGGCAGAGCAACATCTGCGCGATGTTCTGCAACTGGCCTTTGAACATACTGATCAGCATCAGGCTGTGGTCGTGTACGACCAGCGCAGCCCTCTGGCGGTGGCACTGACCAATGCCTATCGTGCTTGCTTGCCCAATGCGCGCTTTATCGATTTTGATGCAGAGACACCTGAGCTGATTTTATCGACCTTGAATGCTTTGCATGCATCTGATCTGGCAGTACTGGTACAGTCCACCAATTTTCGCCTCGAAGCTTACAGACTACGGGTGGAGTTATTCAAGCGCGGCCTGAAAGTGATAGAACATCCTCATCTTGCACGCATGGAAGGTGATGAAAACCTGTATTACATAGAGTCGCTGGCTTACGATGCCAACTACTATCGCGGTACTGGCAATGCGCTCAAACAAAAAATCGATAGCGCCAGCGGTGGCGTCGTTGATAGTGGCGGTGCCGAACTGATCTTCAGCGGCCGCTTTGAACCAGCCAAACTCAATGTCGGCGACTATCGCCAGATGAATAATGTCGGCGGTCAATTTCCCATCGGTGAAGTGTTCACAGAATCGGTAGCGCTTGAAGATGTATATGGTCAAATCCGCATCTTTGCTTTTGGCGATACGACATTTACCGTCAATCGCCCGACACAGCCGATCACTCTGGTCGTGGAAAAAGGCCAGGTCACGAATACCATCAATTCCACGCCTGAATTTGATCAGGTGCTGGCCAATATCAGGGCGGACGACAGCGTGGTCTGGGTGCGCGAACTGGGTTTTGGCATGAACAAGGCCTTTTCCAAGGACAAGACCGTGCGCGATATAGGCACTTATGAGCGCATGTGCGGCGTCCATTTGTCCCTGGGCGCCAAGCATGGCAGCTATGCCAAACCGCATATCAAGCGCGGTGAAGGCCGCCATCATGTTGATGTCTTCGCCGTTACCGAAGCGGTAAAACTGGATGATGAAGTTGTCTACAGGAATGGTGCCTGGGTAGTTTGAACAGCATCCATTGGCAAAACAATACGAAAATCCCCTTACTATCCCCTCGGATCAGGGCATAGCGGCTGCAATATGTGCATTCGCTGTTAGAATAATGCTCTTGTCCGTTCATAAAAAGTGCATCAACCATGACCCGTAAGCTGTTTGTTACCACTGCCCTGCCGTACGCTAATGCGCCCTTCCACCTTGGTCACATCATGGAATATATCCAGGCTGACATCTGGGTAAGGCATCAGCGAATGTCGGGTCATGAGGTACATTTCGTCGGCGCGGATGATGCACACGGTGCACCTATCATGATAGCGGCTGAAAAAGCCGGTATCACGCCACAGGCTTTTGTGGCGCAGATCGCTGCCGGACGCAAACAATACCTTGATGGTTTCCATATCCAGTTTGATAACTGGCATTCAACTGATGGCGAAGAAAACCATCAGTTGTCGCAGGACATCTATCGCAAACTGAAGTCTGCCGGTTTTATCACCAGCAAAACCATAGAACAGTTTTTTGACCCGGTCAAAAACATGTTCCTGCCTGACCGCTACATCAAGGGCGAGTGCCCTAAATGTGGTGCCAAAGACCAGTATGGCGATTCCTGCGAAGTCTGCAGTGCCGTGTATGCGCCTACAGAATTGAAGAATCCCTATTCCGTCCTGACCGGTGCAACACCGATCATGAAGTCATCTGAGCATTTCTTCTTTAAACTGTCTGATGAAAAATGCGTGGAATTCTTGCGCGGCTGGGCTTTGAAAGACAATCGCCTGCAATCCGAGGTGGCGAACAAATGCAAGGAATGGCTGGAAGGTGAAGGCGGCCTGGGCGACTGGGATATCAGCCGCGATGCGCCTTATTTTGGTATCGAAATTCCTGACCAACCAGGCAAATATTTCTATGTCTGGCTGGATGCGCCTGTTGGTTACCTGGCTTCGCTGAAAAACTACTTCGGCAAGACAGGTCGTGATTACGATGCCTTCATGGCTGACCCGACGACCGAGCAAATTCATTTCATAGGCAAGGATATTACCTATTTCCATACCTTGTTCTGGCCAGCGATGCTGAAGTTCTCTGGTTATAAAACACCAGACAATGTGTATGCCCATGGTTTTGTGACTGTCTCTGGTGAAAAAATGTCCAAGTCACGCGGCACTGGCATTTCGCCACTACGCTATCTGGAAATCGGCATGAACCCTGAATGGCTGCGTTATTACTTCGCCGCCAAACTGAATGCCAAGGTTGAAGATCTGGACATGAATCCGGAAGACTTCGTTGCGCGTGTCAATTCTGACCTGATCGGCAAATACATCAACATCGCCAGCCGCGCTGCCGGTTTCATCAGTAAGCGTTTTGATGGCGTCGTCGCAACTGACTGGGCAACGGCTGATGATGCCTTCCTCAACAATCTGCGCAATGTAGCGCCAGAAATCAAAGCCTTGTTTGAAGCCCGTGAATACGGCAAAGCCTTGCGCGCTGCGATGGAACAGGCTGATCTGGTGAATGCCTATGTCGATTCCAACAAGCCTTGGGAACTGGCGAAAAAGCCAGAGAACGATGCCAAGCTGCAGGAAGTGTGCAGCCGCTTGCTGGAAGCTTTCCGCATCCTGACCACCTTCCTGAAACCGGTCTTGCCGCAACTGGCAGCACAGGTAGAAACACAATTGAATATCGCCCCGTTGCAATGGGCAGATGTTGCTACGCCGTTGCCACATCTGCACAAAATCAATCCTTACACGCATTTGATGCAAAGGGTAGATTTGAAGATATTTGACGACTTGTTTGATGCACCAGCGCCAGTGACCGCAGTTGCCTCTGAAACTGCAGAAGTTGCAGCTTCTGACATCGAACCACTGGCCGAAGAAATCAAGATTGATGATTTTGCCAAGGTCGATCTGCGCATAGCCAAGATCGTCAATTGCGAACATGTAGAGGGTTCAGACAAACTCTTGCGCCTGACGCTGGACGTGGGCGAAGGCCGCACCCGCAATGTGTTCTCAGGCATCAAATCAGCTTACCAGCCAGAACAACTGATAGGCAAATTCACCGTCATGGTGGCGAATCTGGCACCGCGCAAGATGAAGTTTGGCATGTCAGAAGGCATGGTATTGGCAGCATCGGCTGCAGATGAAAAGGCTAACCCAGGTCTGTATATACTGGAAGCCTGGCCTGGTGCACAGCCTGGCATGCGTGTCCGTTAATATCTTGCCAGCAACGTATGAATATTGTTGTCCGTGAAGCTGCTATCGAAGATGCGCAACTCATCGCGCATCTGACCCGCACTTGCTGGACTGACAAGGTGGCCGCTACCTCCAGCGGCCACCATGAAAGCAGTGAGCGCGTCTGCAATGATTTAATGCAGGGTGGCGGCTTTGTCCTGTTACTGGATGATGAACCAGTGGGCTCGGTACGCTGGCTGCCGCTGGATACAGAAAATAATTGCTGGGAAATGCTGCGCATGGGGGTCTTGCCCGCTTTTCGGGGTGAAGCCCTGTCCCAGCATTTGCTGGAAGCCGTCATTCATGCGGCCCAGGCATCCGGCATAGAAGAATTACGTCTGGGAGTGCGTAGCGACCAGCCCCGTCTGCTGGACTTGTATGCCGCATTCGAGTTTGAACTCGCGCCCGAGCTTGAATATTCCCACGCCAATCCGAATGAGCCTGCCCCGCATGTTATGCGGCGATTCCTGAAAAACTAAAGAAATCGGCATACTTGCTCATATCTAATATATTTTAGGTATACTCCTCTACGGTTTTGTTCATCCAGACGAGTGCTGGCATTTAAGCAACAACTTAAGCAATGCAGCCAAACTCGACCTGTATTTACAGTGCCTTCGTATTAAACTTATCCTCACTCCTGTCTATCCTGCTTTGGAAGTACATCCATGAACAGCCCTATTAGCCCTTCCGCCATCACATCTCCCATCCCTGCCCGCCTGGTGCAATTACGCGCTGCCATGCAGGCACAGGGGCTAGATGCCTACATCGTGCCATCTTCCGACCCGCATCTGTCAGAGTATTTGCCTGATCGCTGGCAGGGCCGCAGCTATTTCTCTGGTTTTACTGGTTCGGTAGGTACGCTGATCGTTACTGCTGATTTCGCAGGCCTCTGGGTAGACAGCCGCTACTGGAGTTCAGCAGAGGTAGAACTGGCACCAACTGGCATCAAGATGATGAAAATCGCCTCGGCAGCAGCTACTTTGTACATAGACTGGCTGGCCAGCAATCTGCAGGCGGGGCAAACTGTTGGCGTAGATGGCGCTGTATTGGGGTTGGCAACTGCCAGGGCACTGGAGCAGGCTTTGCAAAGCAAGGGCATCACATTCAATACCAGCCACGATCTTTTAGATAAAGTGTGGGACGAACGCCCCAGCTTGCCGCAGGCTGCCATCTATGAACATGCAGCACCGTATGCCGTAGTCGCCCGCGCCAACAAACTGGCGATGATACGCGAGCAGATGCGAAGCAAAAACGCAGACTGGCACTTTGTTTCCACGGTCGATGACCTGGCCTGGATCTTCAATTTGCGTGGTGCAGATGTCAGCTATAACCCGGTATTTGTTGGCCATGCCCTGATCAGCCAGACTGAGGCAAAACTGTTTGTATCCGAAGGAAAAGTCCCGGCAGAACTGGCAGCCATATTGGCAAAAGATGGCGTTAACCTGGCAGACTATAGCGAAGCAGCGTCCGCACTGGCAGCCCTGCCTGCAGATAGCAGTATCATGATAGACCCGCGCAGGATCACTTATGGTTTCCGCCAAAGTATTCCGACAAGCGTCACAGTCATCGAAGCGATCAACCCATCTGTATTTGCCAAATCCCGCAAGACGGCAGAAGAAGCGCAGTTTGTTCGTGAAGCCATGGAACAGGATGGTGCAGCACTATGTGAATTCTTCACCTGGCTGGAAGATACATTAGGCAAGCAACGCATCACTGAGCTGACCATAGACGAAGAAATCTGCGCTGCCCGTGCCCGCCAGCCGCACTTTGTTTCACCCAGTTTTAATACCATTGCTGGCTTCAATGCCAACGGTGCCATGCCACATTACCGTGCAACCAAAGAATCGCACTCCGTCATCGAAGGTGATGGCCTGCTGCTCATCGACTCTGGTGGTCAGTACCTGAATGGTACGACGGACATTACCCGCGTGGTACCCGTAGGCCAGGTATCAGAAGCGCAAAAGCGTGATTTCACCCTGGTATTGAAGGGTATGATCAATCTTTCGCAAATGCGTTACCCACGTGGCACACTGTCACCCATGCTTGACACGGTAGCGCGCGCGCCTATCTGGGCCGACGGCGTTAACTATGGTCACGGCACTGGTCACGGCGTAGGCTATTTCCTGAATGTGCATGAAGGCCCGCAGAGCATTTCCCCCGCAATAGCAGAAGCGCATATGGCGATGGAACCTGGCATGATCACATCCAATGAGCCGGGCATCTACCGCCCTGGCAAATGGGGCGTGCGCATAGAAAATCTGCTGTTGAACGTGCCTGCCTTGCAAACCGAATTTGGTGAGTACCTGGAATTTGAAACCCTGACACTCTGTCCTATAGACACTCGCTGCATCACTATAGAATTAATGCGCGAAGACGAAATTAAATGGCTCAATGATTACCATACTACAGTCTTGCAGCGCCTGTCGCCACGTGTCAGCGGTGCTGCACTGGAATGGCTGAAGGAAAGAACCCAAGCCCTGCTGCGTTCAGCCAATTAATCTAAACGGCTGACATTCTTACCTGCTCACTGTCACGGCAGTGGGTGATCATCAATTTCAATGTAAAGAGGCAAGCGATGGAAGACAGCAAACTTTTGCAGGGCAGGAATTTTCATAATATGGATTTGACTGGCTCCAACTTCGGCCAGGTACAGCTACGCGGCAGTAATTTCCGTAGTGTTGATATGGAAGGCTGTCGGTTCGCCGATATCTCATTCAAAGATGTGCTCATAGAGAGCAGTGAACTTAGTGGCATGAAAATCAATGGCATTTTGGTTTCCGAGCTGCTACGCGTGTATCAGCAAGGTCAACAATAAGAAAAGCCGCATAAGCGGCTTTTCTTATTTTAGGGCCCTGCTTTTTTATGTACTGGTTTTATACACTAACTACAGAACCCGGAAACTGCACACAGAATTTACTACCCACATCCGGCGTAGATTCGATCAACAAATTCGCCTTGTGCCTGAGCAGCACATGCTTGACAATCGCCAGGCCCAGACCAGTCCCCTGGGTTTCGCGGGAACGGCTTTTATCGACGCGGTAAAAGCGTTCAGTCAGGCGCGAGATATGTTCGGCACTAATACCTATGCCATCGTCCTGCACCGCAAATTTGGGGCCATTCGCAGTATCTATCCAGCTGATCTTGATGTTGCCGTTTTCAGGCGTATAACGGATCGCATTTGTCACCAGATTGGTCAGTGCACTGCGTATTTCATCATTACTGCCACGGATGTCCGGGCCTGTGCATTCCAGCGTGATCTTGTGCTTGCCAGCAGACAGTGCATGCGCTTCCTGCATGATCTGCTCCAGCAAACCCTGCATGCTGATACGCTCAGGCCGCGGCGGATAATCAACGGACTCCAGTCTGGTCAGGGTCAGCATGTCTTCTACCAGACGCTGCATGCGCTCACCCTGCTCTGTCATCAGTTTCAGATGCATATTGCGGGTCTGGTTATCCAGGTCAACCTGCATGGAAGCAATTTCCAGGAAACCATTGATGACAGTCAGCGGTGTGCGCAGCTCATGCGAGGCATTGGCAATAAAGTCGCGCCGCATCATGTCTATGCGTTCTGATTCAGTCACATCATGGGTCACCAGAATCTGACGGCGGTTTTCAAACGGGATGATATGGGCAATCAGCTTGCGGTCACGGAAGGACAGCGTCAAGGGTGTTTCATAACGTCCGAGGATAATGTAATCCATGAATTCAGGGCTGCGTACCAGGTTGGTCACGCGCATGCCCTTGTCCTGCGCATGGCTCAGGCCCAGATGGCTTTCCGCTGCCGGGTTGCACCATTCCAGAAACAATACATCATCCATAATGACAACGCCATCAGGCAAAAGCGTCATTGCCTGGCGAAAACGTGCCAGCCACTCTGCCAGTTCAGCCTGGTTCTTTTCATCATCACGGCGCAATTTATACAGGCGTGAAAATATGTCAGTCCAGGCACCCCAGCCATCAGGCAAACGTGAGCTGTTAGGATTGTCCAGCCAGTCAGCCAGGCGCTGCAAATAAAATAGCTGGACACAAAACAGGGTGACCATACCGATCAATCCCAATACCAAACCTGTCACAGGCCCCCACAGATAGATAGCAGATGCGGCTCCCATGAGAACCAGGAAGATACGTACAAATGCAGAAATCCAGAAAATAAGGCGTGGAGACATAGTGTGTCCTGAGGGTCCTCTTTATTGCTTGAAATATAATGCGCAAATGTAATGATATAGGTTTTGCTGATATCAGTGAGCAATGTTTGCAGTCAATTCCCAAACAGGAAAAGCCATGCCACACTGCATACAGGTGATGCAGTGCGCTATACAGCAAATAGCATTACCGGATGTACCAGTTTATTTTTCAGACAGCATGTAGCCAACGCTACGCACGGTCTTGATGAGGGATTCAGCATTCTTCAAGACTTTACGCAAACGCAGTACATGAACGTCTACCGTACGCTCTTCGATGACGACATGGTCACCCCAGACTTTGTCGAGCAACTGGCTGCGCGAAAATACGCGCTCTGGATGTGCCATGAAGAATTTCAGTAATTTGTATTCTGCATGACCAATATCGACCTTGCTGTCTTCTATCTTGACCGTGCAACTGACTGGATCAAGTACAACGGGGCCCGCTGTCAGGGCTGTCTGGGCATGCTCAGGGCTCTTGCGGCGCAGCAGCGCCTTGATCCTGGCTGTCAGTTCACGTGGTGAGAAAGGCTTGGTCACATAATCATCCGCGCCGTGATCAAGGCCCGCGATCTTGTCTTCTTCCATGCTTTTTGCTGTCAGCATGATGACGGGAATTTCATTAAACTGACGGTCTGAGCGTATCTTCGACAAAAGACGCAAACCACTCTGATCAGGCAACATCCAGTCCAGCAAAATCAATTGCGGCGTGCGGCGCTGCAAATATTCCCAGGCTTCTGCTGTCGTGTTGACGGCAAAAGTGTTCCAGCCTGCTGCACGCAGGGAAAAACTGACCAGTTCTACGATTGCCGGTTCATCTTCTACGATGAGTATTGTTGTGTCTGTAGCCATCATTAATAATTAACTCTGTTGTTCCTGCTTGTTTGCTACATAATCTGAATGACGGATATCCTTGCCTTCAACGATGTAAATCGTATGTTCTGCAATGTTCTTGGCATGGTCTCCAATACGCTCTATCGCCTTGGCCACCCACAGAGCATCCAGGGAAGATGATATTGTACTTGGGTCTTCCATCATGAAAGTAATCAGATTGCGCATGATGGAGCGGAAATCATTGTCGATCAAGGCATCCTGTGCAATCAATTGCACAGCCTTGCCACCGTCAAGACGGGCAAACGCATCCAGAGACTGGTGCAACATGTCTGCCACGCTGCTGGCCAGCACTCGTACGGTTTCATAACCGCTGAACATGGGTACGCCACGCTTGCTGGTTGCCGCATCCCTGGAGATACGGGCAATTTTAGTTGATTCATCGCCTATGCGCTCAAGATCAGTAATGACCTTGCCGGTCGCCATGACAGTACGCAAGTCATTCGCTGCGGGTTGACGCTTGACGATCAGGTGGCTGCACATATCATCCAGCGCCACTTCCAGGCGATTGACTTCGAGGTCAGACTGGATCACGGCTTCTGCCTGCACTGCATTACCGGTACGGAAGCAGGACATGGCATCATGAAAATGGCTTTCCACCAAGCCGCCCATCAACAAGACCTTGGAGCGTATTGTCTCCAGGTCCATATCATATTGTTTTGAAGAGTGTTCGCCTGTCACAGGTTTCTCCTGAATGCGCAATTGCAAAATGTAAACGTAAACGTCGCAGTTTTATGCAGCATCACTTATCCACGCATTTGCATGGATAAGTATGTGCACCGTGCGTCGTTGTTAGCCGAAACGGCCAGTAATATAGTCTTGAGTCTCTTTCTTCACTGGGTTCATGAAGATATGATCAGTTTCACCAAATTCGACCAGTTCACCCAGGTACATATAGGCAGTATAGTCAGAGCAACGCGCCGCTTGCTGCATATTATGAGTAACGATGGCGATGGTGTATTCCTCTTTCAACTCATTGATCAGTTCTTCGATCTTGACTGTAGAGATAGGGTCGAGCGCTGAGGTTGGTTCATCCAGCAGCAAGACTTCCGGCTTTACGGCAACACCACGGGCAATGCACAGGCGCTGCTGCTGACCACCAGAAAGACTCAGGCCACTCTTGTTGAGCTTGTCTTTAACCTCGGTCCAGATCGCAGCTTTTTTCAGTGCCCATTCAACGCGCTCATCCATTTCGCCCTTGGACAGGTTTTCATACAGACGCACACCAAAAGCGATATTGTCATATACCGACATAGGGAAAGGTGTCGGCTTCTGGAACACCATGCCCACACGAGCGCGCAACAGGTTAATGTCCTGATCTGCGTCAAGGATATTTTTACCGTTGTAAATGATATTGCCTTCAGCGCGCTGACCGGGATACAGGTCATACATGCGGTTCAGAGTACGCAGCAAAGTCGACTTGCCACAACCGGATGGACCGATAAAGGCAGTGACTTTTTTGTCATAGATATTCAGGTTGATATCGCGCAGGCTACGTGTTGCACCGTAAAAGAAATTCAGCCCGCTGATTTCGATTGCTTTTTTCTGTTGGTTGTCTTGAGTAGTAGTCATATCGAGGTCAGTATTAATGCTGTGTTTTTTGGTTAAACAAAGTACGCGACAAAATATTTAAACCGAGGACACTGAAGGTGATCAGCAATGCGCCCCCCCAGGCCAGTTCACGCCAGTTGTCGTATGGACTCATCGCAAACTGGTAAATCACCATAGGCAAATTGGCCATAGGCTTGTTCATGTCGGCATTGAAGAACTGATTGCTGAGAGCGGTGTACAACAAAGGCGCAGTCTCACCGGAGATACGTGCCACAGCCAGCAAAATACCAGTTACGACACCTGCTTTGACGGCGCGCAAACGTATCAGCAAAGCTACTTTCCAGCGGGGTGCACCCAACGCAAACGCAGCTTCACGCAAACTGGTCGGCACCAGACCCAGCATATTGTCGGTAGTACGGACAACCACAGGAATGGCAATCAATGAAATAGCGATACTGCCAGCCCAACCAGAAAAATGCTTGACGTGCGCAACATAGATCGCATACACAAACAAACCTATCACGATGGACGGTGCAGAGAGCATGATGTCTGTCACAAAACGTGTGACGAAACCAAACCAGCTTTTATCGCCATACTCTGCCAGATAAATACCAGCCAGGATACCGATAGGTGTTGAGATCAGGGCGGCACTGACGACCATCACAAAGCTACCAAAGATCGCATTCATCAAACCGCCGCCATCACTGCCTGGGGCAGGCGTTGACTCTGTGAACATGGCTACATTGACGGCACTCAGTCCTTTTGTCATGAGGGTGAACAATATCCACATCAGGAAGAATATACCCAGTGCCATGGCAAATGACGACAAACCTATGCCCAGTTTATGCATCAGCAAACGGCGGCGGTACACCGGGTTGCTGGCCGATTGCATTGTTGAGTTTTCCATTATTTGGCTCCTTCTTTTCTGGACAAGCCCAGCAACATCAGTTTGGCAGCAGACAATACAAAGAAAGTGATGACAAACAAAATCAGGCCAAGCAAGAACAAGGAAGATGTGTGCAAGACTGTTTCTGCCTCTGCAAACTCATTTGCCAGAGTGGAAGCGATACTATTACCGGCAGCAAACAGCGACCAGGACAGGTGATGCGAATTACCGATCATGAAGGTAATTGCCATGGTTTCGCCAAGTGCGCGACCCAGGCCCAGCATGACACCACCCACCACACCTATCTTTGTGTATGGCAGTACGATCTTGCGCACTACTTCCCACTTGGTGCAACCAAGGCCGTAAGCAGATTCTTTCAATACCGGCGGCACCACTTCAAACACATCGCGCATGACTGAAGAAATGAATGGGATAATCATGATCGCCAGGACGATACCGGCTGAGAGCATGCCCATGCCTATCATGGGACCGGAAAACAGCACACCAATCACCGGCAATTTACCCAGCGTAGCAGCCAGGGCTGGCTGTACATATTGCGAGAACAGCGGTGCGAATACAAACAAACCCCACATGCCATAAATAATACTGGGTACACCAGCCAGCAATTCGATCGCCGTACCCAGTGGGCGTTTGAGCCAGTTAGGACAAATCTCAGTCAAAAACAAGGCAATACCAAAGCTGACCGGGAAGGCAATCAGCAAGGCGATGACCGATGTCACCAAAGTGCCAACGATGGCGATCATGCCACCAAACTTGTCATTGACCGGATCCCATTCTATGGTCCAGATGAATGACGGGCCAAATTCCTTCATCGCCGGAATCGAGCGCAGGAATAAAGAAATAATAATACCGACCAGCACCACCATCACAAGGGCGGCGAAAGTAAAGGTCAGTTTATGAAAAAAGAAATCTTGCCAACGCTGGCGGCGCATTACTGCAGCCATTTTCGCAAGGTCGATCTGACCGGCCTGCGGTAGTGCGTTATTAGCGGGTGAGATTGCAGTTGGTGCAGTCATGTTGACGGAGGACATTTGGGTAGTCATGGGTGTCTTTTCCACCGGAAGGTAATCCGGATAGTTCCGGATTACCTTGATCGTTTAGTTCAATTTCTGAACAGGTTGAAACTTTTTATTACCAGAGTGCTTTACCGGAAGCGTCTTTGACTTTTGCTTTCCAGTTATCTTCAATCAGTTTGACCACCGGTGCTGGCAAGGAAACATATTCCAATTCAGCAGCCATTGCGCCACCGTTTTTGAATGCCCAGTCAAAGAACTTCAATACTTCTTTGCCTTTTTCAGCATCAGCCTGTGCTTTGTGCAACAGGATGAAAGAAGCACCAGTGATAGGCCAGGTGATTTTGCCAGGCTGGTTAGTCAATACCAGATACATGCCTGGTGCTTTGTTCCAGTCAGCGCCAGCAGCAGCGGATTTGAAGTTTTCATCATCTGGTTCAGCGAACTGGCCATCAGCATTTTTCAACAAGGTGTAAGTCATCTTGTTTTTCTTCACATAGGCGTATTCAACATAGCCGATGGAATTTCTGATTTGCTTGACGCTGGAAGCCACACCTTCATTACCCTTGCCACCTACACCAACTGGCCACTTAACGGCTGTGGAAGAACCAACAGCAGTTTTGAACTCAGGGCTGACTTTGGTCAGGTAATCTGTCCACAGGAAAGTAGTGCCAGAACCGTCAGAACGGTGTACCACGGTGATGTCTTCTGCTGGCAATTTCAGACCGGCGTTGATGGCTGCGATTTCTGGTGCATTCCATTTAGTGATCTTGCCCATGTAGATGGCGGCCAGTACTTCACCTGTCATCTTCATTTTGCCTGGAGCGATACCATCCAGATTAACCACAGGAACCACGCCGCCGATGATGGCCGGGAATTGCACCAGACCTTCTGTTTCCAGCTCTTCTGCCTTCAAAGGCATGTCAGAAGCACCGAAATCGACAGTTTTTGCCTTGATTTGCTTGATACCGCCACCGGAACCGATGGATTGATAGTTCAGACCGTTGCCACTGGCTTTTTTATAAGCTTCTGCCCATTTTGCATAAATTGGATATGGGAAAGTCGCGCCAGCGCCTGTAATGTCGGCGGCTTGAGCAGCGCCAAATGTTACAGCCACGCCAATTGCAGCGATGAGAGTTTTGACAACACGTTTGATTTGCATGTTCACCTCAGAGTTAAATAACAGTATTCGGTACTACGAAGCGCACTGTACAAGCCAAATATGACAAGATTATGACTTGAAGCAAAGCCTGTGAAATAATTGTACTTGTTATCATTTTTATGTCATAAACTTGTCATTTAAGACGTCTAGAATGTTTGCGTATATATATGACGGCCTTTATGACATGCAAAAAACTATGCCAAATCAGGAAGCACCTTCTTCAACAACAGCGCCGGAAGAAATGAAACAGAAGCCGGACACTGAAATCAAGACGGTAAGCAAGCCAGTCAAACCAGTGGCCTCGGAATTGTCACGTTCGGTGATTTTTCTGGACAGGGAAATGTCACAAATCGCCTTCAACTGGCGCGTCCTGGCGCAGGCAGAAGACCGCAGCATCCCCCTGTTGGAGCGCCTGAAGTATTTGTGCATCGTTGGCAGCAATCTGGATGAGTTCTTTGAAGTCAGGGTCGCCAGCCTGTTAGCACAAAACACCATTGATGGCGAGCTGGTGCAGCACCCCACCTTTCAGGCCATGCTCAAACGCATCAGCGATGAATGTCATCAACTGGCGAAAAGACAATATGAATTGCTGAACCAGGAAATCCTGCCGCAACTTTCTAAAAAAGGCATACACCTGTTACGTCATTCCGAGCGTAATGAAGCCCAACGCGCCTGGGTGAAATCCTATTTTGAACGTGAAGTAAGGCCCTTGCTGACCCCGATAGGCCTGGACCCGGCCCATCCATTCCCGCAGGTGGTCAACAAAAGCTTGAACTTCATCGTTTCGCTGGCAGGTAAAGATGCCTTTGGTCGCGGTACAGCCATTGCCATCGTCAAGGCACCACGCGTTCTGCCGCGCATCATCCGCCTGCCAGATGAATTGTCGAACGACGGCATGGCTTTTTGCCTACTGTCTTCGGTCATACACTCGCATATTGAAGATTTGTTCAATGGTCGTGAAGTGATCAACTATTCACAGTTCCGCGTCACCCGTGATAGCGACCTGTGGGTTGATGAAGAAGAAGTCAAGAATCTGCGCCAGGCCTTGCAAGGTGAATTGCAAACCCGTCAGTTTGGTGCCGCAGTACGTCTGGAAGTCGCAAAAAATTGCCCCGAAAATCTGTCTCGCTTCCTGCTTGAGCAATTTTCACTCGATAGCGACCGCTTGTATCCTGTCGATGGCCCGGTGAACATGGTCAGGCTGGGTGAACTGGTTGATCACGTCAAACAACCGAACCTGCGCTTTCCGCCTTTCTCTGCCAAGGCCATTGGCAAGTATGCGCATGCTGATATTTTCACTTTGCTGCGCAAGCAAGACATACTCTTGCATCATCCTTTCCAGCCTTTCCAGACCGTCATTGATTTCATACGCTCAGCGTCGCAGGACCCTAGCGTAGTCGCCATCAAACAGACCATATACCGCACTGGCATGAATTCTGATTTGATGGAATCCCTGATCACTGCTGCGAGGCTGGGTAAGGAAGTCACCGTCATTGTCGAATTGATGGCACGCTTTGATGAAGAAGCGAATATTAACTGGGCCGACAAATTGCAACGCGCTGGCGCCCAGGTTGTATACGGCGTCGTTGGCCTGAAAACCCATGCGAAGCTTGCACTGGTGATACGCCGCGAAGAAGGCGGTGTTTTGCGTCACTATGCCCATCTGGGCACGGGTAATTATCACCCGTCCACCACGCGCTTTTATACTGATTTTGGTTTGCTGACTGCTCACACGGGCATGGCGGCAGAAGTCAATGAAGTTTTCATCCACCTGACTGGCTTGACCAAACCTAAAAAACTTGATTATCTGTGGCTGGCACCATTTGCCCTGCAACCGCAAATCATCAAAGCCATACGTAATGAAGCACGCATAGCCCGTGAAGGCCGCCCTGCCCGCATCATCGCCAAGATGAATGCCCTGCTCGATGAATCTGTTATCCGTGCACTATATGCTGCGTCGGCAGATGGTGTGAAAATTGACCTGATCATACGCGGTGCCTGCGCCTTGCGCCCTGGTGTACCTGGCTTGTCAGAAAATATCAAGGTGCGTTCCATCATAGGCCGCTTCCTGGAGCACAGTCGTATCTATTACTTCCGTAATGATCTCGCGCATGACGTGTATCTGGCCAGCGCTGACTGGATGAACCGCAATCTTTTCCGTCGCATAGAAGTTGCTTTCCCGGTACTGGAAAAGTCATTGAAAAAACGTGTCATTTCCGAAGGCCTGGAACCCTATCTGAAAGATAATGTGAATGCCTGGACACTGGATTCGGATGGTCGTTACGAGCGCAAGAAAACCCGCGCCAAACAAGTCCGCTTCTGCGCCCAACAACATTTGATGCAAACCCTGGGTTCCTTATCTGAGGTGGAAGAGTAATAATGGATCTTATACTCTGGCGTCATGCAGAAGCAGAACCGGCAACGGCTGAACTGACTGATGAATTCAGAAAACTGACTGGCAAAGGAAACAAGCAAGCGAGCAAAATTGCTTTCTGGCTCGATAGCACGCTGCCTGAAACTTGCAGGATATTGGCCAGCCCCACCATACGTACCAGAGACACGGCTGAAGCCCTCATCGCCTGCGGCAGGAAATACAAGGTCATGCCGGAACTTGGTCCGGCAGCCACAGTCAGCGATGTGTTGAGCGCTGCCAACTGGCCAAACAGCCGTGAGCCTGTACTCATCATTGGCCACCAGCCCTACCTGGGTCAGGTAGCGGCTGAATTGCTTGGACATCCCTTGCAAGAATACAGTGTACGCAAGGGTAATGTCTGGTGGATCACACAAAAACAGCGTGAAAACGAAATCGTGCAAACCTATCTGAAGGCCATCATGTCTCCTGACCTGGTGGTTAAATAAGCGTTCCTGAAATTCATTTAGTCACAGGTAAAAATACTGGCTCTCTGCAGCAAATCCTGCTTGCTGTTAGTATGTAGGACCGTCTTTACCCACAAAGCACGATGAAACCCACGCACATCCTTGCCGCCCTGATTGCAGTTATCACCTGGGGCATCAATTTCGTAGTCATCAAAATCGGCTTGCAAGGATTGCCGCCTGTGCTGTTCACCGCATCGCGCTTTATCTTCTCTGCCTTGCCCCTGATATTTTTTGTTCCCCTTCCAAAAACATCGTGGAAGTGGGTGATTGCCTATGGCATGTTCCAGTTTGCCTTCCAGTTCACCTTACTGTTTTGCGGTATCAAGCTGGGCTTCCCTGCTGGCCTGGCATCCCTTGTCATGCAGCTGCAGGCATTTATCACCATGGGCCTGGCTGTTGTCATCATGGGTGAGAAACCACAATTCGTGCAAGTGCTGGGAGCGCTGATTGCCTTGTCCGGCATGGCGCTGGTAGCCATGCATCTGGAAGCGCAGGCAACCATCATTGGCTTCCTGCTGGTGGTCGCAGGCGCAGTGTGCTGGAGTATCGCCAATATCGTTACCAAGAAGATAGGTGTGGTTAACCCCCTGTCCATGGTGGTGTGGGGTTCAGCCATTGCCAGCCCGCCTTTGCTGTTGGCGTCATATATGATGGAAGGCATGGACGCCTGGCAAGCTGCGTATACGCAATTGAATTGGACTTCAATCGGAGCGATCGCTTACCAGTCTTACCCGAATACCATAGTCGGTTTTGGTATCTGGTCATGGCTGATGCGCAAATATCCAGCAGCCACGATAGCGCCGTTCACCTTGCTGGTGCCGGTGGTCGGCATGTTGACAGCTTCTATCGTATTGAACGAGACTTTATTCTGGTGGAAAATCTGCGCTGGTCTGCTGGTGCTCGGTGGCCTGGCTTGCAACCAGTTTGGTTTGCGTATCTGGTCGTGGTTCAAACCGGCAGCAGCCACCTGAACTTAGCCAGCAACTGTCTCCAGTTCAGACTCTTCCGCATGGGTATCTGCCACTGCATCTGCCACATGCTCCGGGTGGCAGATGTCATGCCAGGTCACCAGCCTGAGTTCACCCTTGGCATCTTCCACCAGGGCCGACAAGCTCTCTACCCAGTCACCATCATTGCAATACAGGATACCGCCTATATCGCGGATTTCTGGCTTATGGATATGACCGCAGATAATGCCATCCAGGCCTTTGCGTCGTGCTTCGTCCGCCAGAGCATCTTCAAACTGCGTGATATAGCTGACTGCGTTCTTGACCTTTTGCTTCAGGTATTGTGACAGCGACCAGTAAGGCATGCCAGCGCGGGCGCGCCAGTTATTAAAGATCTGATTGAATTTCAGGATCATGGTGTACAGACTGTCGCCGACATAGGCCAGCCATTTTGCACAGGCGATGACGCCATCAAACCTGTCGCCATGCAAGACCAGCATACGCTTGCCTGCAGCTGTCGTATGCACGAGTTCATCCCTGATCTTGATGCCACCAAAATCGAGGTCAATGAACTGACGTATCGATTCATCATGATTGCCAGGCACGAAAATGACGTTCGTACCTTTCTTGGCTTTTTTCAAGACAGTCTGCACTACGTTATTATGGGTCTGGTCCCAGTACCAGCGGCGCTTGAGTTGCCAGCCGTCGATGATGTCACCAACCAGGTACAGCGTATCTGAATCGGTGGCACGCAAGAATTCCAGCAACTTTGCCGCCTGGCAGCCGCTCGTTCCTAGATGCAAATCTGAAATCCAGATAGTGCGGAAACGCTGAGTTTCTTTCTTACCGGTTTTATACAATTTGCTATTCAAGAACTGATCGGCTGGTTTCATGATTATTGCTCCCCTGTGCCGTAATGGCGTGCGTAACGGTCATCCAGATTCGCCAGTGGCAACATGACGAATAAATCAGCGCTATGGAAATCAGGGTCCCAGGCAGGATCACCGCACACCCAGGCACCAGCACGCAGATAACCTTTCAACAGCGGTGGAATGCGCGCCTCAGTCGAGTTGCTATCAATTTCATCGAGCGGGAAAGGCGTGTGAGGCGTAACGCGGTATTCAAGCGGAGAAAAATCTGCGGCAGACAAACCACGGTATATCGCAGCGGCATTCTGGCCACCATCAGTCAGGCTGATACTGGCGCAGCCGATAAGGTGCGAGCAGCGCTCACGGCGCATATAGGCGGCCAGTCCAGCCCACAGCAACATGATGACAGCACCACTGCGATAATCAGGGTGGATGCAGGCACGGCCTGCTTCTGCCACGCTATTACGTATATGTTGCAAGCGGGACAGGTCGAATTCTGTTTCAGAATAATAGCGGCCCAGCTGGCGGGCTGCATTTGGCCCCAGTATGCGGTAGGTGCCTACCACTTTCAGGGTCTTGGAGTCGCGTACGATCAGGTGATCGCAGTGTTCATCAAATTCATCTTTATCCAGGCCATCTGGATTGGACAAAGCCGACAAGCCCATGCTTTCTATAAATACTTTATAGCGCAGGCGTTGCACTTCTTTGACTTCTTTTGCCGTAGTAGCAAGGCTCAGATTAAGCTTGGAAAAACTGGGATTAGCATCGGCGGGTATCGTGAGTAATCGCATTCATCGTCCTTGTCATGTTGTTCGTTGATCCGACGAACGAAGAATAATCAAGGATTACTTCAGCAAGATGACAGTACGATGTCGGTTTTATGACAAGTCAAAAAAAACAACAATCCCCGTCTGGCATATGTCAGGCGGGGATTGCACAGGTGAAACCGGATAAATGCGCGGCAAAAACAGTGACGAGGCTCTTTTCAGAGCGCCATTTCCCTGCATGCACTGCATTTCAGAAAAATTGAATTATTTCTCTTTCTTTGGCCTGCCCGCCTTCAGCGGTGCCAGACCAGCGATCAATTTTTTCAAGGCAGGCACATCAGTCTTGCTCAACAGGGCAACGCCAATACGCAACAACTGACTTTTCTTGACTTCGACGCCAGCTTTCAGGCAAGCTTTTTTGACCGCACCCAAAGCTGCGTATTCGCTTTCCGGCATGGTGAAACTATCACGCACGAGCTTGGCTTTTTTGACCTTTTCTGCTACGACCTCTACCAGAGGTTTGACTTCCACAACCTTGGCGGCAGGTTTGGCACGCGCCGGGGCTTTGACAGGCGCTTTAGCAGGAATTTTTTCAGCTGCTTTGGCTTCTACAGCAGGCTTGCTGATTGCTTTTTTCTTGACAGCCACAACAGTGGACTTAACAGGAGATTTTTTAAGGGCCACGACTTTTTTCTCTGCACCTGCTACTACAGTACTTACTTTTTTCGTTGCTGCGGTTACCATTCCAGCCTCCAAATTAGAAAACATGTAAACAATATAAACAATTTATTGTTGATATGCAAGGAAGAAGCATAGCCATTAGAAATGACAGGCTCATTACGGAAAAATGATCTTTCAGGAGAAATTTCTCATGACATGAGATAATCCGCGCCATTTCGCATCACCAGTTTCCTCGCTCTCCAGCTTTATCTTTTATCATGATTACACGCAACTCTTTACTCTTCCCACTGGCTTTACTCCTTTCTCCCCTTGCTGTTCTTACTAATGCTCATGCCGAAATTCAAGGCTCAGGCTCTTCCGCAGCAGCGCCCCTGTATCAGAAATGGGCAGATGCTTATAGCAAAAATGGTGGTACGACCATTACCTATCAAGCCAGCGGCTCATCTGCAGGCATCAAGAAAATAAAGGAAAACAGCGTAGAATTTGGTGCCAGTGACGCAGCCCTTAGCCAGGCAGACCTTAAGAAAGACAAATTAATACAGTTTCCCTCTGCCATTTCTGGTGTGGTGCCTGTCATTAACTTACCTGGCATCAAGTCCGCTGAATTGCGCCTGACCGGCGAAATCCTGGCAGGTATTTTCTCTGGTGACATCACGCTCTGGAATGACGCAGCAATCACCGCGCTCAATCCCGGCCTGCGTTTGCCGAATAAAAATATCGAGGTCATCGTACGCCAGGATGGTTCGGGCACGACCTATAATTTTTCTGACTACCTGAGCAAGGTCAGCAAAAAATGGCAAACGAAGTACGGCAGAAACTTTATCATTCCATGGAACAGCCACAGCCATTTGATCCAGGTCAAAGGCAGCAGCAATATTGCTGGCTCACTCAAAAAAACACCGTATGCCATCAGTTATATCGACTTTAATTATGTAAGCCAGGAAAAAATTGACTATGCCCTGCTGCAAAATCGGGATGGCAAATTCATTGCGCCGTCTGCAGAAGCATTTTCTTCCGCGCTGTCAAACAGCAGCTGGAAAACCGATGCCAATTTTGAAGAAATGCTGACTGATAAAGCAGGTCAAAAAACCTGGCCTATCACCATGGGTACTTTTATCGTCATGCAACAGCGTGCGAAGGACGCACAACAAACCACCGCCGCCATGAAATTTTTCACCTGGGCCTTTATGCGCGGTGATCGTTACGTCAACAGCGTGGATTTTGTGCGACTGCCAGACAGCCTGCAAGCCAGGATATTCAAGGAAATGACGACCGTCACAGATAAAAAAGGGGAAGTCCTGAACTGGAATTTGAATCCCATGTAAAGGCTAAGGATTCAGTCTTGTATTGTGGGTGCTGTCCTGGCCCTGGCAATGAGCAAGGCAGCAATGGTCAGCAGCACGGCAAAGCAACTGGTTGAACACAGGGCCAGGCGAAAGACGAAAGCTTCTTTCGCCAGACTGCCATTTGCCATACCTGACATGCCAAAGGCCAGTGGCAAGGCCAGCAAGAATGCGGTCAGTGCAGTGCTGGCAAGTAAAATATAACGCCACTGATCACTCTCTTTGGGCTCCAGTATGACGATATGTGGCAATTTCTTCAGCCATCGCACATAACAATAAGCCAGTCCTGCTACTCCCACCAGCGTACTTAAGTGTTGCAGCACATGAAAAACGCGGGTATGAACACCTGCCACTTCTACCGGTAAGCGCAACATATCAAAGTAAGCGACAGCAAAACCACTCGCATGGGTAAATGCATCCCAGACTATATGGGTTATAGCCCCCAGTATCAACGCCAGAGAAATCCAGATAAACTGCGCACCAGACAAATTCCGGGACAGCGAGACATGTGCCTGTAGTGCCTGTCTTTGTATCTGCGGCAGCAGGTAGATGAAGTGGGCTTGCATCAGGCGCAAGAACATGAACACGCCCCACCCCAAAGGCAGACACACCAGTAGCAAACCCAGCCATTGATGGGCCAGCGTGGCCAGGTCAAAAGCAAATACATAGTAACCAAGATCCGGTGCAACACTGCCTATAACCAAAGGCATCAGATTGAAACGCTGTGGTGCAAGACGGCGCAGAGGAAGTATGGCGAAGGGATGGGCAAAGGTCCAGGGCATGATCAGGTAAACTCAGGTCGTCAGGTATTAAGCCGAATTCTTTTTACAGGGCAAATCAAAATCAACATGATAATGCTCATCATGCCTGACCCAGGCGTTTCCCTTCATAAATTTTAAATGTGTTTGCAAATACGGTCCGCGCGCCGTGGCAAATAATTTTTCCTGATACGGTGGGTCAATAATCACCAGTGCCAGTCCCCTTCCCCTGGCTTTTGCGGCAAGGTCAAGCTGATATAAATGCTCAGCCAAAGCAGCAAAATCTATGCGATAGTCACCAAAGCGGCCCTGCGCATCAAAGTCAATATCATAGCCATACTTGTTATCCATATTTCCAGGCAAAGGCCGTGACATACCCTTGGCGTCAATCACTGGCATCATGAAATCGACTGACAAACCATTTTTATGGGTGCGGTGAGGCCGCATGGGGCCGCCTTTTTTCCAGCCAGTTTCGCCATATACAAAGACTTTATCACTGGCAGCTTGCTCAAGTTGTCGATAGGCTTGCGTAATAATATCTGCAACAGTGGAATGCACATAAGTTCGTCCCAGACTTACGCCCAGTGCGCTATAAGCAGAAAAGTTAGTACCAGTCGCTGGCAGGTTGACACCAGCCTCCAGCCGCCCATTGGATACTGTTCCATAGCAGATGCTTTCTCTCGCTTGCGCAGGGCTGGCCAATGCAACAACCAGACAAGGCAGCCAGCGGCAGGTCAGGCTGAGCATGTTCAAGACAAAATCCGCAATCCTAGTGGTGTCATGATGTGGGCAATTAATTGCGGAAGCTGCCCAGCTGACAGCTGCTTGACTGTGATGCTGCCTTGCATGTTCAAGTCCTGCATCAGTTGGGAAATTCTGGTTGCGTCCGGATGCAGCAATTCCAGTTCAAGCAGACTCATGCCCTGATCCAGCATGCCTGTTGCGGGATGTGCTGCAGTTTGCCATTCAATCAAGGCGGGCGCAATGCCATCCAAAGGCAAAGAGCCATCTTGCGGTATCGTGATCTGCCAGTGGTTACTGCCACGGCTCATGGGTTCTATGCTACCCAGATTTTCCCGCGTCTGGCTTGTTGCCGTTTGTATGTCCGTTGTGCGTGCAACCCAGTTCGACAAGCGAGGCTTGCTATCCTGCATCAAAGTATCAAGCGCAAACCAGCGTGGCCGCCCTGGTTTGACTGCATCAGGGTTGACCGCAATAATTTCCAGAAATAATGCAGGCCCCAGACGTACAAACATATTGTGCGTACCCATGCGCACATGCTCGCCCCCTGGTTGTGGTTCTACACCCAATAGTGCTTTGACATAGGCTGCACCTGATGCAAGATCAGGGGCAGTTATCGTGATGTGATCGAGATCGCAATGTAACAAATCAGATTCCTCATTTCTCCAGGACGATCAGATCAGACTCTTATTTTGCTTCACCTGGCTTGGCTGGCTCTGTGATCGTGACTGGCACAGTATTTACTACTGGCAGTGCATTTCTCCAGTTTTCTGGTGTGCACATCTCCCATTTTGTATTTGGTACATAAAACAATGCAGCCTGTTTATGGGACAAGAAATGGAAGGACGGTTGCTGTATCGCTTTCACTGCTCCGTCAGCAATAAAATATTCAACAGAAAAACGTGGGTAAGCCATGACCAGACCACCAACTGCAAAAGAAACGTCTTCTGGTTTAATGATCTCAGCCACCCTGTCTTCGCTGGTACCGGTAGTGACATCCAGCAGACGTAATCTGGTTTTTTCAAACAGTTCACGCTCAGCCATGGATTCGCGTGCGCTGTTTAGTTTGCGCAAAATGCCAAATGGATTGGTACCGATATCCACCAGAGAACCGATTTGCGACAAAGAAGGATTATTGACCACTTCAACGATACTGCGCCATGTTGATTTGCCTGAGAACTGCAGGTTGACAGCAGTACTTGGTTGGCTGGCAGCCAGCAAACCTTCTACCCAGGCATTGGCATCTTTGGCCCAATGGTATTTGATGGCTGAGGTATAGCCACGGCAGCTATAAAATGCCAGGGCGTCTTGCTTGGAAACTGTACCTGTGAGTTTATTGTCGACAAACACCACGCCACCGACATCACCATCTGTCATCGCTACATAGGCAATATTGCGCCCCTGAGCATCTTTCATCTCAAAGCGCTCCATGGCTGATTCAGCGGGCACTGTGGTTATCACATAACGGGCATCTGATTTCTGGTCAACTGCCAGACTCTTGATGGGACCAGCAGTTTTACTGGGCTGATCTATATTATTGGCGGCAAGGGCAGGGTAAGAAAGGCTCAGCGCAAGTGCTGGCAGTAAGGCGAGTGTAGTCGATCGCATATGATGAAAAAGATTTATAAAGTAACAATCTTAACTGAAATTGCTTCTTTATAGCATTTTTCATCCTCTAACAACAAGGATTGAGCCCTGCTCCTATCCTTTATATGACGATCACTTCAACAATTACCGTCAACTCGGGAAAGTCATCACGCTGAACGCGGACATGATAAATACCAGGCTGCGCAGGTGCAGTATAAGCGCCAAGTATGTCTATCGTGCCGGCATTGGCTTCGACCAAAGACCAGGTGGTAGGCTGGCGTATATAGTAAATGCCTGGCGGATAGTTAATCCCCGCAGAAAAGAAATACTGGGATCCGGCTTTTAAGCTGACGCTCTTGGCTTCGACATTCAGATAAGGCGTAAACACCGGGGATGATGCACTACCTACCGTGATTGTGGCTGTGGCACTCAGCGCCGGAAAATCTTCTCTTTGCACCGTAACGTGATAAATCCCAGGTTTATCCGGTGCTGTATATTCGCCATTGGACGTGATACTGCCGCCATTGCTTTCCTGGACTGACCATTTCACAGGCTGGCGGATGTAACGCACATTTGGTGGGTAATTGGTGGCGGCAGCAAAACTCAGTTTGCCATTGGTCGCGACAGTTGCGCTCATCGGCATGAGTTCCAGTGTCGGTTTGAAGCTCAGATCTGGGTTATCCAGCGGCAGCCCGACGGCGGCAGCTTTCGCCAGCAAATCCAGCATCTGGCTTTGCTGAGCTGCGCTCATTTTTGCTTTCAGGCTATCCAGCAATTTGTCTTGCGCATCACCGGCACTGGCATTGGCTGCGGTTGCCGCCTTCAAGGGCGTGCTGTAAAAGTCGCCAAGTTTGCTGAGATCGACGTAGCCAAGCAAAGCCAGGCTGACATCAGTTTGCGCCTGTTTGATGGTACTGGCGGTCACCGCTTTTTCTATCGCCGCAGCATCGGGATTTGTGAATACGGCACTCATGTCACCGTGCATCAGGCGGGTCGACAACATGTCAGTCAGAGGTGTCAGATTGATGATGCCCGCATTGATTGCAATCGCATGCATTTTTTTACCATCAGCCGGATTACTGACTTGCAGCACACATGGCAGGACACCACTCGCCACCGTCAAGCTGTAACTGCCATCTGATGCTGACGTGGTGGTGCCACTTCCAGTGCGACATTTGGCATTGACAGGGGCGCCGGATAACGCCAATCCTGTTGCTGCCGTACCGGACAATGCAAGTCCGTTCACTGACGTCACTACATCAGAGTTCACACTGGTGCTCGTGCCACCACCACACGCCGCCAACAAAACTGTCAAAAAACAGGAAGTCAAGCCAAAGGCAGATTTCAATTCACTCACCGCAAATCTTTTTTAGTTGTGGCAAGTGTAAAAGCTGCTGAAGCACAAGTGTGTTTAAAAATGTATGTGAATTGTCATCAAATTGTAATTTGCAAACTTATTCCATGGCTGCAGTACGATAGCGATTGACTTCTGCCGAGGTCAGCGTGTCAGCTTTATTGCCCCAGGCATTGCGCACATAGCTGAGTACCAGGGCAACTTCTGTGTCATTGAGCGTATGGGCAAACGGTGGCATGCCATAGGGACGGGGATTATCTTTGGTGACAGGAGGGAAGCCGCCAGACAAAACCATGCGTACCGGATTTGACAAGGCGTGACCGAGCAGGCCAGGGTTCGCCTTCAGCGCAGGATAAATATTTGCCACACCTTCACCCAGTGCGCCATGGCAGTCCATGCAATGGGTTTTATACAATGCGCCACCCTGCTTCATGACTGCATCCATGCGTTCTGCACTTAGTTCCGGCCCAGCCATTAGCTTGTCGAGCGTGTCTTTTTCTGCGACCTGCACGGTAGGTATCGCCTGCAGATAGCTGACCATGGCCTTGATATCCGCGTCCGATAAATGCTGGGTGCTGCCCGCCACCACTTCTGCCATGGGGCCGGATACGGCAGTATGTCGATTGACACCTGATTTCAACAAGGCGATTAACTCTTGTGGCGACCATTTTGCCAGGCTGACTTCCTGGCTATTCGTCAGCGCCGGTGCATACCAGCTCGTCAATTCACCGCCAGATAAGTCATTGACACCAGCATTCGCCCCCAGGCTATTGCGGCTGCTATGACAGGCGCTGCAATGCCCCAGGCCGTTGACCAGGTAAGCACCGCGATTCCATTCTACAGACTTGCTTTTATCTGCCTGATAGCTGGCAGGACGGAAATAAGCAGCACGCCAGAATGCCAGCAAAGCCCGCTTGTCATAGGGGAAGCGCAATTCATGTGCCTGATTTTGCTTTTCCACCTTGGGTAAAGACATCAGGTAGGCATACATGGCGTCGGCATCAGCGCGCGACACCTGAGTGTAATTAGTGTACGGAAAAGATGGATACAGCAAACTGCCATCTCTGGATTTGCCATTGTGCAAGGCTTGCCAGAAATCTTCAGCAGTCCAGCTGCCTATACCTGTTTTTGTATCAGGCGTGATATTCGGTGTATTGAAATTACCAAAATCGGTTTGCAATAGGCGGCCACCAGCAAATGCAGCTTCGCCCCGCGCCGTATGGCAACCCATGCAATTACCGGCTTTCACCAGATATTCGCCTTTGCTGATTTGGTCTGCTGCGGACAAGCTGCTGGCGCTTACCTTTGAAGTACTTTTATCATCGACCAGATAATAGCCAAAACCTGCTACGGCAACGCTGCACGCCAGCAAAAGCAGCAAAGCGGACAAGAGGATTTTTTTCATAGATTTGTTATAAAAATTATTGGGACAGACTGCCGCACTTCATTGGCAATAGTCCGTACTCCGTTGCTTTCAACACTGGCGCTGTGCTATCGCTGGGCACAGTCTGTGCCGCCAACCAGCTTGATACAGCGGCAAGATCTGCAGGTTTGAGCTTGCTGGCAATTTGCTGCATGCAGTCTGGCGCATGCGCCTTGCGGCTACCAGTTTGCCAGGCACCCAGTTGCGCAATCAGGTAGTCACGTGGCAAACCCACCAGACCAGGCATGAAGGGCGCCAGACCCGTCATGCTCTTGCCGTGGCAAGAAACACAGGCGGGTAAATTACGTGATTTGTCACCCTGCATAACCAGTTGCCTGCCCTGCTCCAGCGAAGTGGCATTCGCTTCACTGGCTTGCGGCGCGGAATAAGGTGGGTGCAGGCTGGCAAAATAGTCAGCAATTTCTTTCAGATAAGCATCTGACATATGCGCAACCATATGACGCATGGCAGGATAGGCACGTTTGCCCTCCCTGAAATTAAGTAGCTGGTTATATAAATAACCGGCTGGCTTACCTGCAATACGAGGGTAAAAACCGTCAGTGCCTGCCCTGCCCTCGGCACCATGACAGGCGGTACAGGCTTTCAGCCTTTGTTCCAAAGTATCGGGCACTCTTTGAGCTGGCTGCGCAACGGCGATTAGCGGCAAGCCAAATAAGACATAGAGCAGGCCGGATTTCAAACAGGAAGTAAAGTGCATGGCGACAAAACAAATGATGGCACAAAGACGCTAGCTTAACAGTTTGTCCAATTTCTTTAAGCTGAACAGCCAATCTTCTGATTTACATCAAACATTGCCAAGTAGATCATCCATTGAAGTTTCAAGCAAAAATGCTACAAAATCAGGCAAAGTTGGCATAATTGCGTCGTATGGCTAGTTTGTCTGAACACAGGTTTCAATACCCATTCAGCAGCCAGATGAATTTTTCTGCAAAAGAAAGCAAAGTCTTGCTTGTCAAGAATGGCTAAGCCGAGGATAATTCTGCCCTTTCGTCTCTTTTGAGGCCCAGATTCAGCAAGATGACCTGGCCCGCTTTTACCAGCGGGCTTTTTTATCCGCGCCGCGCCTGCCGTTGATCTGTAGATGATGATCGCCAGCAGCTTTTTCGCCCTTGCTATTGCCTAACACCATTGACAAGCATTTGTTGTCGTATTCGAATTTGTTACATGAAAAACAGCTTAACTGACTCAAACACTTCTCCTACAACAAAAACAGGCTCAACGCTGACATTAGGTAAAAAACCGCAACTGCAACTGAACCGTCCCGCGCTCAGCGTAGCGCGCACGGCCACAGTACAAACTGTACAGATGGTGGTCCCCGTATCGAACCCTATGGATTCGATCGAGGAAGCACCGACACTGGTTACAACGCCAGTGACGGTGATTACCAAGCGCCGTTCCAGATTACAGGCTGCGATGGCCGATGGCAGCGATACGTCTGATGAAACTACGTCCGCAGAAGCGGGATCAGTGGCAACTGATAGCGACGAAAGTAGCAATACTGACATGTCTGCTGCTATTGCTGTCATAGCTGACAAAACAGCCGATGTTGCCGACTCTACGGCAAATATGGCAGAGAGCGTTCAAAGGACAGAAGCCACTGACAGCATCACTGATGCAGAGGTAGCCAAGCCACGTGTAGTCGTCATCCGTAAAACAGGCCCCAAACTGGCTAAAAAACTATTGCTGGCAGACCAGCCTACGGCAGCCGCACCTGTTGTCATCAAGCGCGAGGCACGCATAGGCTCAGGCAAACTGGCACCACCAGCACCGGTAGTCACGCTCAAGCCGTTAGCTCCTGCCAGCCCTGCTGCAACTACAAGTGCATCTGCCGCCGTCACACACGTTGTCACACCCGTTTCCATGCCTCTTGCTGCTACTATTGCCACCGCTGCACCCGCTGCGGCCGTCACCAGCATCAAGGACATAGACACATCGGCCTATGTCTTGCCAGCGATGCGCGAGCCAGCCAAGCGTGGCCGCAAGTCTTCTGAATTTCATTTTGAAAATGATGAAATCCAGGCTTTAAATGCAGCAGAATCCGCAGAGATGAAGCGCGCAGCACGTGTCAAGGCCAAGAAACCGACACCAGCCAATGCGGCAAGCCAGGAAGCGCAACTGGAGCAATACCGCAAGCAGCTGACCAAGCTGATCAATCTGGGCAAGGACCGCAGTTACCTGACCCATGCCGAGATCAATGATCACCTGCCTGACGATGTTGCTGACGCTGAGATGATACAAGGCGTCATCAGCACCCTCAACGACATGGGGATTGCCGTCTATGACGCAGCTCCTGACGCCGCCATGATGCTGCTGACCGACAACGTCGCCAATAACGTCACTGAAGACGAAGCAGAAGCTGCAGCCGCCGCCGCACTGGCGACTGTTGATTCAGACTTTGGCCGCACCACTGACCCGGTACGCATGTATATGCGTGAAATGGGTGGCGTGGAATTGTTGACACGTTCAGGCGAAATCGAAATTGCCAAGCGTATTGAAGATGGTTTGAAAGACATGGTACAGGCGATTTCTGCCTGCCCAGGTACGATACAAGAAATGCTGGCGATTGCCGACAAGATTTCCAAAGATGAAATCCGTGTGGATGACATCATTGATGGCTTGCTGGACCCGGATGCAACTGATACTCCGGCAATAGAACTCAGCGACAACGACGATCTTGACGATCTGGATGACGACGATGATGCAGTAGCAGAAAATGCCAGCGGCATCAGCGACGAACAATTGCAGCACATGAAAAATGTGGTCCTGCAAAAATTTGCAATTGTCGCCATGCGCTTTGAACAAATGCAGGCTGCCCGCGCCACGGATGGCTATAAATCCCCTGCTTACCAACAGGCGCAGATTGCCATCACACGTGAACTGCAAGGCATGCGTTTCAGCGTCAAGACCGCAGAAAAACTGTGCGACTCTTTGCGCAAGCAAATGAAGACGCTGCGCCAGACTGAAAAGCAGATGCTGGAATTAATGGTCAATAAATGCGGCATGCCACGTGCCTATTTTGTTGAGCATTTCCGCCAGAATGCGACCAATCCAGAATGGTTGAACAAGGAAGTGAATGGCACCTCCAGCTATGCCGCCATCCTGGGCCGCAATATCCATGCTGCCCGTGAATTGCAGCAAAAACTGATCGACCTGGAACACAATGTCTGCCTGCCTTTGTTTGATCTGCGTGAAATCAACAAACAAATGGTGGCTGGTGAAAAACGTTCCAGCGAAGCCAAAGCAGCCATGACCGAGGCCAATTTGCGCCTGGTCATTTCCATCGCCAAGAAATATGTGAACCGTGGCCTGCAATTCCTGGACCTGATCCAGGAAGGTAACATCGGTTTGCTCAAGGCCGTGGATAAATTTGAATACCGCCGTGGCTATAAATTCTCTACCTACGCCACCTGGTGGATCAGGCAAGCGATTGCCCGCGCGATTGCCGATCAGGCACGCACTATCCGCGTGCCGGTGCACATGATTGAAACCATCAACAAGATGAACCGCGTGCGCCGCCAGCTCTTGCAAACCACAGGCCTGGAGCCAGAACCGGCAGCGATTGCCGAGAAAATGGGCCTGCCAGAAGGCAAGGTAAGGGAAATCCTGAAGATTGCTAAAGAGCCCGTCTCGCTCGACGTGCCTATCGGTGACGACGGCGATTCACAACTGGGCGACTTCATCGAAGACAGCATGACCTTGTCACCGATGGCAGCAGCGATGCAGGCGTCTGTACAAGAGAAACTGAAAGAAGCACTGGATTCTTTAAGCCCACGTGAAGCCAAAGTCTTGCGCATGCGCTTTGGCCTGGAAACCAGTACCGAATTCACGCTGGAAGAAGTAGGTAAACAATTTGAAGTCACGCGCGAACGTATACGCCAGATTGAATCCAAGGCCATGAAAAAACTGCGGCACCCTGCCCGCGCTGATCATCTGAAGAGCCTGATGGAAAGTAACTAAGCCTGTTCCAGGCCTCAAAAAAAGCACTGCCTCCGTAAGGTTGCAGTGCTTTTTTATTGAATTAACTCAACAGGAAAGACAGGGCAAACTGCACCTGTTCAAGTCTGGACTGGTTACTGCCTTCAACCAACAGGAAAGGGATTTCCCGTTCATCCAGCACATCCAGTACTTCCTGGTGCACGCGATCACGCACATAGGCAGATTCACGTTGCAGACCATCAGGTTGCCAGGGGAAGTCTGGTGCAGTGACTATGCAAAAATCATATTGATGCGACAGCTCCAATTCAGCCAATTCTGCATCTGGCTCACCAAAATAATGGCGGCTATATATCGCTGTCATGATGGGGCCGGTATCACAAAATAGCCATTGCTTAGCCCGTGTAGCCAGTTCAGTTTCACGTTGCACCTGTGTCCTGGCAATGAGAATTTGCTCCTCAGCCTTTGGAACGCGCTGATTTTGCTCAACAAATTCACGCAAATATTCTGGCACCCAGACGGTTTGGTAATGCTTGGCCAAAGCCTCGGCCAGTATGGATTTGCCAGAAGATTCCGCTCCCAATATAACGACACGGTTTACTGAGGACATGTTTTGCTCCAGGCACGCAGGCCTATGATGGCCATAATGATAAAAATTGCATACAGCAGTGCTGTCAGCATCAAACCCTTGTACACATACAGGCCAACATACAGGATATCGACAATGATCCAGACATGCCAGTTTTCCAGTTTTTTACGACTGAGCAAAACCTGCCCCAGCAAACTGCCTGCCGTCAGAAAACCATCAGCATAGGGTACGTCGGTATCAGTATATGTTTTAAGGAACCAGGCCAGCAAAGCAAAAACCAGTAAAGCCGTCCCTAAAGAATTCCATCTGCCACGCGTATCCAGACGCGTGACTTGCAAGCGTTCGTGCTCATCATCGCCACGCAGCCAGTTGATCCAGCCCCATACAGATACGACGATAAAGACAAACTGCAAACCCATGTCCCCATATAACCTTGCATCAAAAAACACCGCTGCATACAAGCCAGATGAAAGGATGGAAAACAGCCAGGCCCAGTGCAGCTGCCTTATATTCAGGGCGACGGTGATGACAGACAGGGCAAAGGAAACCAGCTCCAGCAGGCTGGTTGCGAAACCGAATAAGGGGATAGGATCATTCATCATGCAAAAGATTATTGGCAGGGCTTACGCAAAACCGCCCCAGCTGCGTTGCAGCGCCTAGTCGTACTAAAGTACTGTCTTCGTCGTTGACGCCTTGCTGGGACAATTTTGCGTAAGCCCTAATTAGCTTGTTCGCATTATCAACGATAGTGCTACTTGTGTCATAGCATATTGCGTCACATGACCTTGGCAATCGGGCGGCAAGTACAATGTCGTGATATTTAGATTGTGATAAGCAAGGCTTATCCGCTATATTTCTAAAAACTCACGAAAACAAGAGAAAATCAGCTTTATGAAAAAATACTCAGGCTTTACCGTGCTGGAAATGATGATAGTAGTAGGCATCATTGCCATTTTGGCAGCCATGGCCGTCCCATCTTATATGTTCAAGATAGTCAGGGAACAGTTGGAAATTGGCATACAGTTTGCCGATATTGCAAAGAAACCAGTGGCAGCCTCATGGCAGACAGAAAAGAAATTTCCTGTCGATAATCTTGCAGCCGGCTTGCCGGTTGCTGACAAAATCGTCAGCAACCTGGTCAGCTCCGTAGATATACAAGACGGTGCAATCAATATCACCTTTGGCAATAACGCCCACGGCGTACTGAAAGGCAAAGTCCTGACCTTGCGCCCTGCAGTCGTTGAAGATGCGCCTATCGTGCCGGTGGCCTGGGTGTGTGCCACGGGTACGCCACCAGAAAAAATGACGGTCAAGGGAATAGACAGGACAACAGTGCCAGCCGGTAATTTGCCTTCTTACTGTCGCCCCAAGCTGGAGAGCAAAAAATAAACAGGCCCGGGTTTTATAAAATCCAGGGTACGAAATACCCAAATACACAAAAACAAGCAGGGGCACTTTCAGTAATGAAGTGCCCCTGCTTGTTTACAGCTTATTTTTTACAGTTTATTTTTTAAACCTTATTATTTTCAGAACTTATGCTCAAACATGACGCGGGCAGTCACTGTAGTTGGTGTGACATTAGTTTGGATCACTGAGCCAGTACTGCCTGTATAAGTGCCTACATTGATATTATCCTGATGCAGAGTATTACCCAAAGACACGCGCAAATTGGTTTTCTGGTCAAATTTCCACAAAGCGTATACATCAAGCACACGCTTTGGCACGGAATAAGAACTCTGTGTCGCAGAAATATTCACCGGACCACCACTCTGGAAGCTGGCATTACCACCAATAGTCAAAGGAATTTTATCCATCTTGTAATCTACACCCAGATTGGCACTGACAGGTGTTTGTGAATCAAGGCGATTATTCGGCCCAGGTACATTATCCAGACTTGACCAGTTGAAAGAGAGGTTCGCCCTGAAATCTATCGCTGGTGCACCCTCCATCATGGCACGCAAAGGGAACTTGGCTTCCAGTTCTATGCCCCTGGTGGTTGCCTGACCATCGTTGACCGGCATACTCACATAAGTGCCATCCGCTTCCTGCAGCAACTTGGTGCGTGTAATGTCGTCGATCTTGCGCAGGAAAACACTGGCGCTCAGCATGCCACCACCTGGCAGATAATGTTCATACGCAAGATCCAGTCCCCAGGCCAGTTCAGGCTTGAGATTAGGATTGCCCATGCTATCAGGGCTGTTGGGGTTCTTGTTATCGTTCGAGATGAAGCGACGTGGTATCAGTCGATTGGTATCCGGTGCTTTATAGGTACGGGTAATACCCAGTCTGATCTGGTCGTTCTTGCTGTCTGGCAGTTTATACAAAGTTTGCAGTATCGGGCTCCAGACACTGGATTTATTGTGGACCTCGTTAAAAGTGCTGCCGCTGCTGCGGGTATCCAGACCTTCCCAACGCAAACCACCATAGACTGACCATTGTTTCGTCACATTCCACTCGTCCTGAGCGAACACAGCCAGGCGGGTTACATCGGCATTAAAGGTTTCATCAAGATTATTCGCCCGCAAAGTACTACCAACAAAATTGACATTATCATTTTGCGTGCGTGTTTCATTGCGCTTGCTATATGCGCCATCCCAGCCAAACACAAAGGAATGATCCTGAACGAATGGCGCGCTATATTTGCCACTCATGGTCAAACCTTTGTCGGTCGCGCCTGAATTGGTTTTGCGATCAAGTATCTGCGCATTACTCGGGCCATAGCCCCACAATTCAACATCAGAATTGCGCTTGTTGTAGTTCACACCCAATTTGACATCCAGCTTGGCACTATCGGCCAGCTTGTGTATCCAGTTCAAATTAGTGCGGAACATGGAGAAATCCGAGTGCACCTTTTGCAGGTCGCTCACATAAATCGGCAAGACGTCTTTTACCCGAAGAGGAAATGGCAAGTCACCCAGTATCGTGGTCGTCCTCGCTTCACTGAAATAGCCGTCAAAGCGATTCGCGTTGACAAAGCTCTGCGTAGTCAGGGTGTCGCCGTTTTCAAAATTCCAATTCACTCTGGGTGAAAATCCCAGGTTATTGAAAGTACCCCAACCCAGGCTATCGGTATGCGTTTTGACATAAGGCTTGCCACTCACATCGGTGCGAACTTCATCAGAATACGAAGGACGCTCATATTGTCCGTGGTTCAGATTACCTGAGAGGGAATACGACATGCGGCCAGCTTTATCTGAAATCTGGTAATTAACGTTTTCGCCATACTTGCCGCCATCTTCAAACAAACCCAGCTTGAGTTCCTTTTGCGCAGTTTGCACAGTCTTTTTCAACACGATATTAATGGTGCCTGCAATCGATTGAGTGCTGAGGTCTGCAGTCGCAGCGCGGATCACTTCTATGCGCTCGATCAGATCAGGGGAAAGAGAATCCAGCGAAAAGCCAGGAGGGCTGGGTTCGCCGTTCAGCATAATCTGGGTATAACCGGCACCCAGGCCACGCATACGGATATCACCGCCACGGCCCTGTACACCACCAATAGTCACGCCTGGCAAGCGTTTGAGTACTTCGCTGACGGTGGTGTCACCATAGCGCACGATGTCTTCCTGCGTGACGACGATCTTGGTCGCAGTATCCTGACGGCGCTCGTCATAAGCGCGCGCGCCCTGCACCTCCACTTTTTGCATCTTTGGTTCCAGGGTTTTGACATCTGCTTTTTCAGTAGATTCGGCCTTGGGTGGGGTTGCTGGAGTTGCAGTTTGTGCAAAAGAGGATTGGCTAAAAGCTGCCATGATGGCCAGGGACAAAAGAGTCGGGCGCAAGGTCATACTGTTGGTTTGCATATAGATATTATTGTGGCAATAGTCGTGAAGAACAAACCTAAGACCATACCACATGGCATCAAGTTCCGCGACGCAGCAATTCTTTAGTCAAATCTTTGCTTGCTTGTATGCCTGCAAAGAATTTCCGAAAAGCAATCAACGTCAATTCTTACAAATTATTTTTTGAAACATCAGCAACAGAGTTTTACACTAAAGATGTCAACGCAATAGCCCTGTCAAACATTAAGTCCAGAGCAGAATTCATTTATTTCCATTGGCAAAATGATACTCAATGAGTTCTGGTACAAATAGTACGAACAGTACAAACAGGAGTACATCATGCGAAGAAACATCATTGCCATCGCCAGCATCCTTGTTGGCATGCTGAGTTTATCCGGTTGTGTAGTGGCACCGGCACATAACGGCTATGGGTACGGATATGGATCCAGTGTCTATGTCAGCCCTCCTCCGATTATTATCCGGAGCGGACCATACTGGGGTGGTGGCAGGCATTGGCGTCGCTGGTAAGACGCCGGGAACTGCAAGCTTCACTCAAAGACTGGCGCAATAGCTACAGGTGGCTGTTGTGCCAGCACTTGTCCTTTTTCTGAAGTGTCTGCAAAACGCAGGGTCACCGTTTTATAGGCTTTGTTGTTTTCGTCGGGGAAGGCGCCATTCTCTTGCCATGCAAGTGCATGTAATTGCATATCGGCACCTCTAAATTTGATCCCTGATTGGGTCAGATTTTTCAGATACGAAAATCTCACACCTACACAGGATTTGGCACTGGTTTTAACATCTCCCACGCTTTTCAAATAAGCCTGTGCCTGCTCACACGCCAGACGCAATTCAGCAATTTCGTAAATGCCGTCAGCCCTGGCAACGATGGATATACGACTTTGAAAACTGATTTGCCCTGACGCCTGGTTCAAGACCAGTTCAGCATTCTCATCATAAGCTGATTTCAGCAAAGGAAGATTGGTACGGCCCACTACATCCAGGGGCAGACTAAGCCGCATGCTTTTGCTGACAAGATGCAATTGCAGAGTATCTGGTAAAGGATTACCGTTCTTACTGGATATCTGAAAATGGTTTTGGATCAGATGCTTAGGTTTGCCATATTTCTCAAACTGTATCATCAATCGATACGCATTCCGGTAGCTGATCCATTCAGTATCCGCCTGGCTTTCCAATACCTGTGCCGCTGCTGGCTTCGTGGCTGGCGTTGCGCTATTTATTTGCGCAAAAACCTGCACTGAAGCTAACTGCATCAGGACAAAAATGGAGGCGTACTTATTGATCATGCTTATATAAAATTAAAATCGATATGCCAGGCCGGAATACACGGTGACGTAATTTTTCTTACCCAACCACAAACTGTCTCTGTCAATGTCAAACTGGTGTACTCCAGTCACATGCGAAGTGACTATCCAGGACGAATTCAACTCCCAGTTCCAATTCAGGCCCAGGTAGACATTCCTGACATTGGCATTTGTGTTCACGACGTCTTTACCTGACTTTGCAACAAGAACTTCATTGCCCGTGCCAGTAAAACTGTTTCCTGAACCATTGACATACACAGGATATCCATCGCTAAGATTAGGATCAAACCGTGAATTGGCGGAATCGTAGTAGCGTTTGCTCCAGGTCAGGCCCGCAGACAATGCAAGCCCATGATGGGAAGCTATTTTGTAATAACTGCGTCCTTCTATATTCAAGTATGTCGTCTTCCTGCCCGCGCCAGTTCCAAATAATAATTTGCTACCTACACGCAGATTGCTCAATGGGCGAAAGTTAAAAAAACCGCCGACTTGAAAACTGCCATCCACATCACCATAGCCTGCCAGCTTGCGCGCAGCTGATGCGCTGCAACCTCTTTGATATGACAGCAAAGGGCCATACTCATAGGCACTGGATTGACTCAAATGCATGCCGAGATTGGTGTTACGTAAGAAAACACCATTACTCCACTGCATTTGTACATTGGGCATGATGCGCGTGGTTTGTTCGCCACCCACTTCGCAACTGGGTTCGGAAATCACACCAAGGCCGATATACATATCGGAACTACCGTCCGGCAACATGCTAGCCGCCGGGGTCTGGGCACAAGCAAGGTCGGCGACGCAAAAAAGGGAGGCAAATATTATAGATTTCATGCTGGTCAATTGTAGTCGTATGTATACCCGGCCCATCTTCAATATCGTCGATATCATCAAAATAGCGAAGTGGCATTACAGGTATAAGGGCGTGAGAAATCCGCATCATAGACACCTCTTTCCAATTTCGCAACATCAATACCCATACTGAAACTCATTCTATTCATCCTATTCACTCAATGTGCTCTACGGCTCTTTGGTATTTCCAGAAATTACATCAACATACAAACGCACATAGTTCTTTGCCATCATTTCAGAAGTGAATATGGTCTGATAACGTTTTTGTGCAAATTGCCCCATCTGCGCCGCCAGTGCAGGCTTGTCCCACAAACGCGTCATGGCTGCCCGCAAGGCCAGCACGTCTTCTGGCGGTACCACCATACCGGTCTCGCCTGCAATATTGACATAGCTGGTGCCTGTTCCTATCTCACTTGATATCATGGGCTTGGCATACATCGCCCCTTCCAGCAGCGAGATACCAAATGCCTCGGAACGTAAATGGGAAGGGAATACCACGCCATAGCAAAGACTGAGCAAGGCGACTTTATCCTCTTCCGGCAGTGCTCCCAGAAAATGCACATTCTCAAGCCTCAACTCTCTGGCTTGCTGCTTCAGGGCAGCTTCTTCTGGCCCATTCCCGACAATCAGCACAGGCATATCCGTATCGGCTACAGCCTCCAGCAAAATATGCAAACCCTTGTAATAGCGCAGCATGCCGACAAATAAAAAGAAGCGGCCCGCAAAGCGTTGCTGCCACTTGTCTATCAGTTCTGGCGATGGCTGAGGATAAATATCCTTGTCGAGGCCATAAGTGATTACTTCAGTCTTGTCACGATAGCGATTCAGGACCGGGCTGCTGGATAGATAATTAGGCGAAGTGGCAACGATCCTGTCCACGTCATTCAAAAACCAGTGGCGCAAAGGTTGATACACTTTTTCCAGAAATTTTTGTCTCACAATATCCGAATGATAGGTCACGATAGTTGGCTTTCTGATTCTGCAAAACAAATGCATCAAATCCATAAAAGGCCAAGGGAAGTGATAGTGAATAATGTCGGCACTATTCGCCAGTTCCCTGAAGCGCGAGAGTGCCTGCCAGGAAAATCCTGTTGAAGCAATTTCAAAACTCTGCCTTACTCTGTGTACCCTGTGTCCTTCCAGCTCCATTTCCAGATTGTCATGCTTGCGTGTCAGGGTCAGCACTTCTGCATCCACACCCAGGCGCGCAGTTCCCACCGCCAGTTGCCGTATCACTTGCTCTATACCACCAAAAGTATCAGGGTGATATGTGCGGTAAAAATGCAATACTTTCATGGCAGACCTTGATCAGAGCGAATCAGAATGCAAACACCGCTTTGCAATATTATTGAGCAATGATAGATAGCAGTCAGTTGCGAGTCTTCCCCAACTTGTCTGGCAAATGTCATCAATTTGTAAGCCTGGAATTTATTACTGCTGTATTGCTGTTCCTGGTGCAAAAAAAGGCAAAGAAATGATGAATCTGGCGCCGCCATATTGCCCTTCTTGCACCAGTATCTGACCGTCATGTGCGGATATAGCTTTTTTCACAATAGCCAGGCCCAGGCCAAAACCGCCGGTGCTGCGGTCACGGCTACGGTCCAGCCTGTAAAAAGCCTCAAAAATGCGCTCTCTTTCCGCCGCCGGAATACCGGGACCATCATCTTCCAGAATGATTTCTACGCCGCCATCTTCGCTTCTTCTGGCATGTAGCCAGATGCGCGCAGTGGCATACTTGGCTGCATTGCGCAAGAGATTGCTGATTGCCCGTTTCAGCAAGCGCTGATCACCACAATATGTCCCCAGGTCCTCAGAAAAATCTCTGTTGAGCTGATGTACATCCAGCACGTGCTGCAAGCTGCCCACGCAATCTGAAAGACTATTGCTCAAGTCAAATTCATTACGATTCAGACTGACATCCTGATCAAGCTTGCCCAGATCCAGCAATTCGCTGACCAGCACATTGAGTTCGCTGATATCGGCTTCCATGGCTTGCATTCTGGGTTCCAGTTGTGGATTTTTTGCTGCGCTTCTCAATAGCTCCAATGCAAATTCCAGTCTCGCAATAGGCGTACGCAACTCATGTGAAACTGAATGCAAGAGATTTTTTTGTGCCTCCAGCAAGCTCTCTATACGAGCCGCCATCTGGTTCATGCGCTGTGCAAGCGGGTGTATGCTGTCGCGCTCTTTGGTTTGCGCCCTGACCTTCAAATGACCGGCACCAAATTCATCTGCAACTTTCTCCAGCGCCTGCAAGCCACGCCAGTGCGAGCTGGACCAGACTGCAATCGGGATCAGCAGGCAGAGTGCCACGATGATGTAGCGCAGCGCTTCAGTCTTGAGAACGGGGGCAACATCGATCGGCAAATCTTGTGCATGAATGACTTCTTCATCACTGCCTACGTAGCGCTCGCCCTTGAGGTCAACACGGCGGTAAAAAGATTTGCTTGCAACATCGATGACAACCTCGCCGCGCATCAGTTGCGCCTGCCTTGCCTGATTCAGCTTTGCAAGTACCGGCTGCAACGGTATCAAATCCATCCGGGTGTGGGCGATTTCCCTGATTTTGTTGAGGCGTGTCAGCCATTCATTCTGGCCTGCCTGATCGACATACTCAGTCAATAATAAAATTTGTCCGGATGCCTGCTGCTGTGCGACTTCTTCCAGAGGATCACCAAAAAAAATAGTGATGGACACATAGATGGCAATCGTGGCGACACTGACAGACAGCATCACCAAAGCAAAAAAACGCAGGAACAGGCGATTCATCTGCTAGTCCCAGGCAGACGGGCTGAACAGATAACCCTCTCCCCAGACTGTCTTGATTTTATCGGCATGCGGATCATCGAATTTGCGCCGCAAGCGGGAAATTTTATTATCGATGCTGCGGTCCAGACCATCAAACTCTATGCCGCGCATCTGTATCAGAATATCGTTACGCGACAGGACCTTGCCCGCGGCTTCGGCCAGCACCAGCAATAATTTATACTCTGCACTATTCAGAGAGACTGTTTCATCGCGCCAGAACACGGTGCGGTCACTACGGCAGACACGAAATGCGCCATAGACCAGATCAGCGTTTTCATCTGCCAGCTCTTCCTTGACACGTCTGAGCAAGGCACGTAAACGGGCCAATAATATTCGTGGCTGCACGGGCTTATTGACATAGTCATCTGCGCCCTGCTCCAGACCCGAAACTTCATCGAAGGCATCCTCACGCGCCGTCAAGATCAAAATAGGCACGGCACTGATTGCGCGCAACTGACGGCAGACGACCATACCATCCATACCCGGCAACATCAGATCAAGTACCACAATATCCGGTGAGGTTTGTTGAAAATGACTCAGGGCGGCATCGCCACGGCTGACGATGTCTATCGTAAATTCGTATTCCCTGAGGTATTCGGCAACCAGCGCTGCCAGCTTGGCGTCATCTTCCACCAACATTACACGAAACATAAATCTCTCCTTTGCCCGCATTGTAGTAGAGCAGCGCGCGATTTTACGCAATTTGCCCACTGCTGCGACGCAACTTACAATTTTCAGACAATTTCCGAATAAGCGCTAAGCAGGATTTACAAATTGAAGACAATTATCTGACATTTCGAGAACGATTTAATTTCTTCCGGCCGCTATTCTCTTTCGCCATACCACCCCAACTGGCAAACGCTTAAACCCTTTTTCGGTTTTCATTATGAAAATACCCCTACATTTCCTTGCAGCGACTCTCATCACGACCTTGCTGACTGCCTGCGGCGGTAGCAGTGATTATATTCCCAAGCCATTGCCAGTCCAGATCAACACTGATTTCAGTAGTGAACCGCCTGGCTGGGCCTTTGGCACATCGGACTTTAGCAGCGAGACCAAACCGACTGACATCGTCACTGAGTACCGCACCCTGCCCCTGCCTTTCAGTGGCAAGGGCCTGTATACTTTTGGCACCAACCGCAGTGATGATCTGTTCATTTACATCAAGAAAAAATACTCTGGCTTTGCACCCAACACTGAATACGCTTTAAGTTTTCAAGCCACCATCGTCACCAATGTGGCCACTGGTTGCTTTGGTGTTGGCGGTTCACCTGGTGAAAGTGTCTGGTTTTTTGGCGGCGCATCCCCCATCGAACCACTGACAATACAAAAAGGCAATGAGTTCGTCATGAATATAGACCGAGGCGGCCAGGCAGGTTCGGGCAAGTATGCCCAGGTACTGGGCACCATAGGCAATGCCAGTACGGATTGTGGCAGAGCACCCTATATGGAGAAGAAACTCAGCAATCAGGCACCTTTGAATGTAAAAACCGAAGCCGATGGCAGCCTGTGGATATTGTTCGGCCTGGATTCAGGCTTTGAATCAACCAGCCATATTTACTACAAGAACATCACCGTCAATGCCGTCCCGGTAGTGAAATAAGCTCCAAACTTGCCGTTTGCCTGTACGACGGGCAAACGGCACAGTAAAATCGTCTATCGTGAAAACCTTAGATGAATGAACCATGTCACCAGCTTCACCAGCATTACCAACATCACCATCACAGGGGCTAGCCAGTATAGCCGCACAAATACAGACATGCGCCTTACATGCAGGCATTGCCGGACGCCTTGCAGATCAGGGGCTAGCTGCCGGGCCGGCCTTCCTCAAACCACAAAAAATAACCGGTAATAAACTGGTCATGCGCAATGCCACCGTAGCAGACGCCGGCTACATCGTCGCTTTGCGCACAGATGAACAAAAATCCCGTTTCATTTCCACCACCTCTGCCGATGTCAAACCACAAGAGCAATGGCTGGAAAAATATGCCTGTGATGACAAGCAAATCTACTTCATCATCCAAAATATGGAAGGCAATAATATAGGTACCGTACGCCTGTATGATCAGCAAGCTGATTCATTCTGCTGGGGTTCCTGGATCATACAAGCAGGTTCAGCCAGCAGCAGTTCCATAGAATCTGCGTTGATGGTGTATCACTATGCACTGGCTCTGGGATTTAAGAGCGCACATTTCGATGTCAGGAAAGGCAATGAGTCCGTCTGGAAATTCCATGAACGCTTTGGTGCAAAAAAAACCGGCGAAACGGCGGAGGATTTTCATTACGCAATTGCAGCCAGCGAGATTAGCACTTCCCTGAGCAGGTATGCGAAATTCCTGCCAGATGGAATACAAATACAATTCTGAACCAAAGCATTCAGCCAGATCGTCAGCCATCCTGGTTGATACGGCTGATCAAGGTCGCCAATACCTCTGCTGCCTGCTCATTTCCAACCTGGCAAGTACCGGCATTTTCATGGCCACCACCACCAAATTCCAGCATCAATGGACCGATATTGGTTTTGGAACTACGATTCAAAATCGATTTGCCGGTAGCAAATACGGTATTCTGGTTTTTCAAACCCCAGAGTATGTGGATAGAAATATTGGTTTCAGGGAATAAGGCATAAATCAGAAAACGATTCCCTGCAAAAATCGTCGACTCATTGCGTAAATCAAGTACTACCAGATTCTTATGCACGGTTGCACAATCCAGGATTTGCTTCTTGCATTTCTCTTCATGTTCGAAATACAGGTCCACTCTTTCCCTGACATCCAGGTCTTGCATGATTTCTTCTATGCTCTGTGTTTTGCACAGATCGATCAATTTCATCATCAGGTTATAATTTGATATCCTGAAGTCGCGAAAACGCCCAAGACCGGTACGAGCATCCATGAGAAAGTTCAATAAATCCCATTCTTGGGGATGCAAAACTTCCTGACGATTGAATTGCGCCGAGTCACCCTTGTCAACAGCCGCCATCATGCCATCCCAGGAAGCAGGGAAAACTTTCAAGCCACCGTAATAGTCATATACCACTCGTGCTGCGGAAGGAGCCTCTGGTGCGATGACATGGTTTTTTCTGGCACCACCCTCTGCATTGCGCAGGGTTTCAGACAAATGATGGTCGAAAGCCATATGGATGCCATCAACGAAAGGTAAATTGGTACTGATGTCAGCGTCGCTGACCGCAATCTTGCCATCCTGCATGTCTTTGGGGTGCACGAACAGAATGTCATCAATCAGGTCAAGGTGCTTGAGCAAGACTGCACAAACCAGTCCATCAAAGTCGCTACGCGTAATCAAACGGAATTTTTTGGTATTTGCAGACATGAATACTCCCCCGGTGAGTGGTTTATTCCTGATAAGACAAAACTCGTTTTAATATTGGGAAAATGATTGAATGAAAATTGATTATTCAATGTAATCACTTTTTTACAACTTGTCCACCCGGTAAATCACGCTTCGAATAAGTCAATGAAATGAGTTCTACTGATTTCCTCCATCATTTTTTGAGGGAATTGGCCGGAAAACACCCAGACACAGACAAACAACATCCACGCCAGCGAATTTCTCCTGACATCGTCCTCATCAATTGTTTTCGTACTTGACTATCTTTGCATTAATCTCTTTGAATAACACTTATGAGTCACACAATTCTTCCAATTCATTGGTCGCACTGGCACTATTTGATTTTGCTTGTCTGGACGAATCTGCATTTGTGGACAAGCGCTTGACCGCGCTATTTTTTCCCTTTGCCGTGCTCATTGTCCCAAAACGCTGACTGGTTTTCTTTTGCTGAGCAAATTCAGCAAGGTGCCCAGGCATTCTAAAAATGCTGACGACTTGCGCCAGAACACGTGTTTGTTCCTCCAGAGAACCAGCAGCAGCTGCCGCTTCTTCAACTAATGCCGCATTTTTTTGTGTTGTTTCATCCATGTGCGTTACGGCGAGGTTGATCTGCTCGATGCCAGTGGTTTGCTCCTTACTTGCCAGAGTAATTTCGCCCATGATGTTGGTCACATTTTGTATGCTTGAGACGACTGATTCCATGGTCGAGCCAGCCTGATTGACCAGACGTGAGCCTATCTCCACCTGCTCGACCGAATCATTAATTAAAGTTTTGATTTCCTTGGCTGCCGCAGCAGACCGCTGCGCCAGGTTGCGCACTTCGCTGGCAACGACGGCAAAACCTCTCCCCTGCTCACCAGCTCGCGCTGCTTCAACAGCGGCATTCAATGCAAGGATGTTCGTCTGAAATGCGATGCCATCAATCACGCCAATGATATCGACGATTTTTTTCGATGATGCATCAATAGATCCCATTGTGCTCACTACTTCAGTAACGACTGCACCACCTTTGATAGCAACTTGAGATGCAGAAATCGCCAATTCATTGGCTTGCCGCGCACTATCTGCATTATGTTTCACCGTAGATGTCAATTCCTCCATTGATGAAGCAGTTTCTTCCAGCGAACCAGCCTGCTGTTCTGTTCTTGAAGACAAATCCAGGTTACCGGATGCGATTTCACCCGTGGCTGTTGCGATCGTATCAGTACCATTGCGAACCTTGCCAACGATGTCGATCAGGTTGTCGTTCATTTCTTTTAGTGCCTGCATTAACTGACCTGTCTCATCCGTAGAAGTAACTTGAATGTCGCTTGTCAAATCTCCTTTGGCGACTGTCCTGGCTACATCAACGGCGATCGCAAGAGGCCCGGTAATGGAACGGGTACTAAACCAGGCAATGGCAGCACCAGAAATGAAAGCTAAACCTGTGATGATGACCATCATAATCAATGCTGAGCTGTATGCCCTGGTTGCCGATTCCTCGTCGTTTTGATTCTTTTTTTCCTGCAAGTCTATAAACTCTTGAATCGCATCCTGCCACCTGGCATTGGCTGGCCCTGCTACTTTCAGCAAAAATATCGTGGCTTCTTCTTTATTAGTCTTGGCCATCTCAGAAAACTTGTCGTTGAGCGCTCTTGCCGCCACCTGGTCTTCTTTTATTTTCGCAACAAAAGCCTTCCCGGCATTATCCAGCGGCATTTTCTCCAGCATGCTAAATGCTGCGTTGTAGTGAGCCCGTGCGTCCTCAATTTTTTTTTGCTCGTTGTTTGCCATTGCTTCGTCCGAAAGCAAGGCGATCGTGCGTATCACCCGGGAAACTATATGTACGGACTTCGACATATCCTCAAGCACTTCCATCTTTTTCACATTGATGGTCACAACGTGATGCAAAGCCTCATTGGATAGTGTCATGCCACGCACCCCGAGAAAGGCGACCCCGAGGAGCAATAGTAATATCAGGGAGAAACCAGATACAAGCCTGGTGCCTATGCGTAAATTTGTGAGTCTCATATGTTCTCCGATGGCATTTGGATAAATGCTGGATCAGCACAAACTCCCATCAAAATACCTGGGTATCTATGCGACACAGCCAGATGCTGGACTACAAGAATAACCATTGATACCGACGACTAAAGCTGCTTTCAAAGACCCAGGGGTAGTACTCTGCTATTTGACAATTCGATTTAACAACGTCGAAGAAAATAAAATATTTTTTGTGACATTTCATTCATAAAAGTTCAGACAGCACTTGCCGGACCTATCTGCCGCTTTTTATCAACGTCACTATTTAAAACTCATTTCGCGCCTATTGATGAAATGAACTCTGCTTATTTTGATGTTTTTTTGGATAAACATCAAAATATTATTGATGCCCTCATTAGTCATCGTAGATCAGCTTGCCAACTACATCCACCTTTTCTAATTCAAATTCAATTAACAACTGGATTTCGCCACACTGGCAAAGTATTGCAAAGCACAAATTTCATAGTGCGTCCCGACTTATCAGTCAACGCAACCCGGAGATTAAGAAGATGTGGCACCGGCGACTGGGCGTGGTCAAATTGTGGGAACTCATGTTGCCGGAAGTGCCCTTACTCCATAAATTGTGGGATGGGTCGCTAAACATGCGCTGACTTAGCTCAAAGAAGCTTCTTTTTGTGGATTTTCAGGGGGTTTTATATTTAATGAAAGAATTCAATTTCATATGCAAACCAGCACAAAACTATGCAGAGCCTTACAGCAACCGTGACATATGCCGCAATAAAAAGGCGAAGGTAAAAGACAAAAAGAAAAAGCCCCTGGTTACCCAGGGGCTTTTTCAGTATTGCTGGCGGAGATGGTGAGATTCGAACTCACGATTCAGGTTACCCCAAATGCTTCCTTAGCAGGGAAGTGCCTTCGGCCACTCGGCCACATCTCCACACTATTACAACCGCCAAAAACTCAGCTGTAATTGAGACCGTGATAATAGCTGCTTGTATGACTTTGGTCAACAGTCAGACCAGAAAAAATTTTTAAGCACTTTCCAGACCGAATGCCTTATGCAGGGCACGGACAGCCAGTTCCATGTATTTTTCATCAATCAAGACAGATATCTTGATTTCAGAAGTAGAGATCATCTGGATATTGATACCCTCTTCCGACAGGGTGCGGAACATCTGGGAAGCAATACCAACATGGCTGCGCATACCCACGCCAACAACGGATACCTTGGAGACCTTGGAGTCACCCACGATGCTGCCCGCGCCGATATGCGCCTTGACGCTGCTTTCCAGCACGTCCATGGCCTTGGTGTATTCACCACGTGGCACGGTGAAGGTAAAGTCAGTCTTGCCTTCGACAGACTGGTTCTGGATGATCATATCGACTTCGATATTGGCATCAGCAACCGGGCCCAGGATTTGATAGGCAATGCCTGGTCTGTCTGGTACACCCAAGACGGTGATTTTTGCTTCATCACGGTTAAACGCGATGCCGGTGATGGTAGCTTGTTCCATGTGTGTATCTTCCTCAAACGAAATCAGGGTGCCAGAATTCGCTTCTTCTTCCAGCGGTATTAATGGGTCAGTCAGTGATGACAAAACGCGGGTAGGCATGCGGTAGTTACCGGCAAATTCGACGGAGCGAATTTGCAAGACTTTGGAACCCAGCGAAGCCATTTCCAGCATTTCTTCAAAGGTAACGGTATTCAGACGGCGCGCATCAGATACGACGCGCGGGTCAGTCGTATAAACACCGTCAACGTCAGTATAAATCAGGCATTCTTGCGCCTTGAGCGCTGCAGCAACAGCCACGGCAGAGGTATCAGAACCACCACGACCCAGGGTCGTGATATTGCCCAGCTCATCCACACCCTGGAAACCGGTAATGATGACGATCTTGCCTGCATCCAGGTCAGCCTTGACCTTGGCTTCATCAATCGATGCAATCCTGGCCTTGGTGTGGGCAGAATCAGTCTTGATGGCAACTTGCCAGCCAGCATAAGACACAGCCTTCTTGCCTATCGCCTGCAGGGCAATGGCCAGCAAACCGACAGAGACCTGCTCACCGGTGGAGGCAATCATGTCGAGTTCACGGGGATCAGGCTGGGCAGAGATTTCTTTTGCCAGGCCAATGATACGATTTGTTTCGCCAGACATTGCTGAAGGCACCACGACTATCTGGTGACCGGCATCATGCCATTTGGCGACGCGCTTGGCGACGTTCTTGATGCGTTCTGTCGAACCCATCGAAGTACCGCCGTATTTGTGGACGATTAAAGCCATAGATATAGAAACTGAGATAGAAGACTAAAGGGTGAAAAATGCGGAAAATCAACCTCTTACTGTACATGTTGCTCTGCAAAATAACAAGGCACTTGTCAGCAGAAAATCAGAAGAAACGCCTGCTCAGCAATTGGCAAAAGCAAATTTTCTACAGAAGCGTGGTTATTCAATCAAGTGATTTGCAAGGAAGTGGAGAAGAATGGCGCCGGGGATGCGGCAAAAATCATTGATGATTTTCACCAGATTTGTGACTCATCGCCAAAATAGAATTAAATATGATGATTTTTCTGTTGTTAATCAATGACTTGGAAATAGATACACCCTACCAGTATCTCCATTTCATACTACTTAAGGGAAATTGCGCAAATGCAAGAATCGTAAATTACTTATTTGCATATCAATATAAGAATTCAATTGATATGCATGATTTTGATAAGCTTATAAAGAATTACTTTTTGGCGTATTTGGAAAACAGCCGGCGCCAGCCTTCGTGACCCAACTCGCGCATGGTCTCCATGTTTTTTTCATAGATTTGCTCGGCTTCGGGAAAGGCTTCTACCGCCCTGTCTATGCTCTCTTCGCGCAACAGGTGCAAGGTCGGGTATGGCGAGCGATTGGTATAGTTTTCTATGTCATCCTGTTCGGTGCCGGCAAACTGGTAGTCGGGGTGAAAGCTGGCGACTTGCAAGATGCCATCCAGTTCCATTTCTTCCAGCATGCCATCGGCGACATCCAGAAAATCATTGAAGTCCAGAAAGTCATTCAATGCCAGTGGATGAATCAGCAAAGTGGTTTCTATCTTATCCGGATTGGCTTCGGCCAGCAATTCCAGTTCTCTCTCCAGGTCTTCCAGCAAGGTTTCTGGCGTCTTCGCTTCACTGACGACATAGCGCACTTGCTGTTTGACCTGCACGGCCTTGGCAAACGGACACAGATTCAAACCGATGACGGCTTTGTCCAGCCAGGTTGCGGTCGCTGAAATTACATCTTCGGAATTAATGAGATTGCTGGACATGATGAGCATAAAAAGAATGAAGGTCCGAGAATACCATGTCAGATTTGCAGATGCATGACACCCGACAATTTTTGCATGATATTTCGCGGACCTGCACAAGAGTTGTGCGAGGCGTGCAGCCTCATATCTTCTCGCTGCTTATTTCGCCTCGCCAGCAATCGCCTTGTAGCTGACGGCACCCAGCACAGCGCCGACAATAGGGGCTACCCAGAACAGCCACAATTGCTGCAAAGCCCAGCCGCCGACATAGATGGCTACACCCGTGCTACGGGCAGGATTGACCGAAGTATTGGTGACAGGGATGCTGATCAGATGTATCAGCGTCAAACCCAGGCCTATGGCGATAGGTGCAAAACCTTGTGGTGCGCGGCTGTCTGTCGCGCCGAGGATGATGACCAGGAACATCATGGTCATGACCACTTCAGTCACCAGTGCAGCCACCATGGAATAACCGCCAGGCGAATGCTCGGCAAAACCATTTGAAGCAAAACCGCCAGACACATCAAAACCAGCCTTGCCACTGGCGATCAGGTACAAGACACCGCCGGCAACGATGCCACCCAGCACCTGGGCGACGATGTAAGGCAGTAATTTATTGGCTGGAAAGCGACCACCCGCCCATAAGCCGATAGAAACGGCGGGGTTAAGGTGGCAACCAGAGATATGGCCTATCGCATAGGCCATGGTCAGCACCGTCAAACCAAAAGCCAGTGACACACCGTGCAAGCCTATGCCTACACCTGGGAAAGCGGCTGCCAGCACGGCACTGCCGCAGCCGCCTAGCACCAGCCAGAATGTTCCCAAAAATTCAGCTCCATATTGTTTCATTTTTTCACTCACTTTTCTAAGGTATGGGGTTGCCCGGATTTGCTGTGCAGCAGTCCAAAAATCGCGCTGGCACAGTGGCAACAATATAACAAACTTATATTGCCTTATTGTTAAAATGTGTGATGGATTGGCAATTTATGCCTGGGTTTACTGATTAATTAAACATGTTTTTCAAAAATCATTGATGCACTTTCCTAAAGTGCAATAAAAAAGCGAACACCTGAGTGCTCGCTTTTTTTGCCATCCTGCGGTCTTGGAGAAGGCTGCAATACTGCTACAAGATCAGATTTCTTCGTACAAAGGCAAAGTCAGGAACTCGGCAAAGTCTTCAGAAGTCGACATCTCTTCAAAAATTTGCGCAGCGCGGTCATAAGTTGGGCCTGTGCCTGCCACTTCTTTGACCTTGACCAATTCTTCAGGGATCATCGCACGGACCATGTCGGCCGTGACCTTGCGACCATCTTCCAGATTGCCCTTGGCAGAACGTATCCATTGCCAGACTTGTGAGCGGCTGATTTCTGCAGTTGCGGCATCTTCCATGAGGTTATGGATAGGTACGCAACCATTGCCAGCCAGCCATGCGCCGAGGTAGTGAATGCCAACGTTGATGTTGTAACGCAGGCCCGCTTCGGTGATCGGTGTTTCTGGCTGGAAATTCAACAAGTCTTTGGCGCTGACTTCGATGTCAGGGCGTTGTTTGGAAATCTGGTTAGGTGCATCGCCCAAAACCTTTTTGAATTCTGTCATCGCCAGTTCTACCAGACCTGGGTGAGCTACCCAGCCGCCATCGTAACCGTCCGTTGCATCGCGGGCTTTGTCATTACGTACGCCGCCCATGGCGATGTCGTTTTTCTCTGGATCGTTCTTGATAGGGATCAGCGCAGCCATACCGCCGATAGCTGGCGCATTACGCTTGTGGCAGGTTTTCAGCAAAAGCAGAGCATAAGAGCGCATGAAAGGCGCTGTCATCGTGACCTTGGCGCGGTCTGCCAGGCAGAAGTCTTTGTCGTTCTTGAACTTCTTGATGCAAGAAAAAATATAATCCCAGCGACCAGCGTTCAGGCCAGAACTATGCTCACGCAGCTCATACAAAATCTCATCCATCTCGAAGGCAGCAACGATGGTTTCGATCAACACAGTCGCCTTGATGGTGCCTTGCGCCAGGCCGATTTCATTTTGTGCCATGACAAAAATATCGTTCCACAGACGCGCTTCCAGGTGAGACTCCATCTTCGGCAGATAGAAGTAAGGTCCAGCGCCGCGTGCCAGTTGTTCTTTGGCGTTATGGAACAGGAACAGGGCAAAATCAAAGATGCCGCCGGAGATGCGTTTACCATCGACGAGCACATGTTTTTCATCGAGGTGCCAGCCGCGTGGACGCACGACCAAAGTGGCGATCTTGTCGTTCAGTTTGTAGGATTTGCCGTTTTGCTCGAGACTGATGGTGCGGCGCACGGCGTCGCGCATATTGATCTGTCCGGTGATCTGGTTATCCCAATTCGGTGTATTGGAATCTTCAAAGTCTGTCATGTAACTGTCAGCGCCCGAGTTAAAGGCGTTGATGACCATCTTGCGCTCTACCGGACCAGTAATTTCTACACGGCGGCATTCCAGTGCTTTGGGGATAGGCGCGATCTTCCAGTCACCTTCGCGGATATGCAGGGTTTCTGGCAAGAAGTCTGGCTGCTCACCAGCATCCAGGCGCTTGGCACGTTCTACGCGGGCAGCCAGCAATTCTTGACGGCGTGGCTCGAATGCGCGGCTCAGCTTGGCAACCAGGGCCAGTGCTTCCGGTGCCAGAATCTCGGCAAAGCCTGGCTTGATTTCGCCGCTGATTTGCATGCCTTCAGGTAAAGTCAGTTGTGTCATTGTGGTCTCCAGAAAAAATGAATTAAAACGAAATCAGTTGCGGTGTTTTGCTATGAAGGGAATCAGGTCTTGCAGCGTGCGCCCTTCGCCATGCGGCGTGACGCCCAGTTGTTCCAGCGGTGCATTTTGCCGGTTGACCCAGAAAGTGGTGTAGCCAAACCAGGTGGCACAGCAGGCATCCCAGCAATTGCTGGACACAAACAGGATATTTTTTGCTGGCACACCAAATACATCAGGCGCCATTTGATAGGCTTCAGGTGCGGTCTTGAATTTTTTGACGACTTCTACCGACAGCAAATGGCTAAATATGCCCTGCATGCCAGCAGCATCAACAGCCGACTGTAGCATGTGCAGGTTACCGTTCGATAAAATCGACATCTTCATGTCTTGTGTCTGCAAGGCTTGCAGGACGGACAAGTTTTCCGGAAAAGCTTTCAGCCTCGCATACTGCCCCATCAGGGTATTTTGCGCATCCAGGTTCAACTCCAGCCCCAGCTTTTGACAACTGAAGAGCAAGGCATCCTGTGTCACTTCCCAAAATGGCTTGTACATGCTGCACATGGTACGCAGGCGTGTATATTCAATTTGCTTGTCACGCCAGAGCTCAGCCAATTCCCGCCCCTTGCCGGGAAACAGCTTGTCCGCCTGTTCACTGATGGAATAGACATCGAACAGGGTACCGTAGGCGTCAAAAGCAATGGCGGAGATGGGCATGGTTTTAGTTGGTGCCTGAGGCGGGCTGAGCCGTAAATTTAAAAAATTGAATAGCAATCATCATGAAAGCAGTATATTCAATATAAAATACTATAATCATCGAATTTCATCACTACATCTTTTCATTTTAGTTGCAAATGAACAGATAAGAAGCCAGGCTCTTATGGATCAGTTCAAACAAATCTCTACTTTTGCTGAAGTGGCAACCAGGGGCAGCCTGTCAGCAGCAGCGCGTGCTGAAGGCGTCGCTCCTGCCATGATAGGCCGCCGCCTGGATGCACTGGAAGAACGCCTGGGCGTCAAGCTATTGCAACGCACCACCCGCAAGCTGGCGCTGACCAATGAGGGTGAGGCCTTTCTCGAAGATTGCCAGCGCATACTGGCCGACCTGGAAGCAGCAGAAGGTGCAGTATCAGAACGCAGCGCCCGCGCCAGCGGTACGCTGACGATTTCGGCACCCGCTGGTTTTGGACGCCAGCATGTGGCACCACTGATGCCCTCCTTTTTGAGCGAACACCGTGACGTGAAACTGACGCTGAGTTTGAATGACCGCGTGGTGGACTTGATTGGCGAAGGCATAGACGTGGCGATACGCATCGCCGCGCTGACTGACTCCAACCTGATTGGCGTCAAGCTGGCGGATAACAAGCGCGTGGTGGTCGCCTCGCCAGCTTATATCAAGCGCCACGGCACACCACAAACCCTGGATGAACTCAGCAAGCACAATTGCCTGGCCTTCAGCGCTGACGGCAGCCAGCGCGGCTGGACATTTCGCCAGAATGGCAAGAACGTCACGCTGAAGGTGGAAGGCAATATGGTCTGCAATGACGGTGAAGTCTTGCATGACTGGGCGCTGTCAGGCAAGGGCCTGGCCTGGCGGTCCATGTGGGAAGTGGGTGCCGAAATTGAATCGGGCAAGCTGATTACTGTGCTGGACGAATTTAATGCGCCGGGCAATGATATCTATGCGATCTTTGCCCAACGTCGTCACCTGCCCTTGCGCATACGGGCCTTTATCGACTTTTTGCGTCATGCCTACAGTCAGCCGAATTACTGGAAAAAATCCTGAGCAGGAATTTCTGAATTTTTCTGAATCACTGCTCCGCATCAAGATCACGTATCTGATGCGGAGAAAAATCACTAGAACTCATTTTTAAAACTCTTCCCATTCATCCTGTGAAGACGACGGTGCTGCTTTGGCATTCTTTTTCGGTGCAGCTGGGGCAACTGCAGGCAGCGACTTGACTACTGCGCGTTTGGTAACAGGATTTTCTTTGGGCACAGCTTTTACGGGAGAAACAACGGGCGCTTTACTGCGGCTGTCTGCACCGTCACTGGCATCAATCTTGAAAATGCTGACAGCATTATTCAAATTATTTGCCTGATCCCGCATGCTGCTTGCCGCAGCTGCGGCTTGTTCTACCAGGGCAGCATTTTGTTGTGTCGCCTCATCCATCTTGCCAATTGCCATACTGACCTGGTTAATGCCGTCTCTTTGCTCAGCACTGGCCGCAGTAATTTCTGCCATGATGTCAGCCACACTTTTGATAGAGATGACAATCTCGTTCATAGTCTTGCCAGCATCATCAACCAGGCGTGAACCGACCTCAACCTTATCAACAGAGCTGCTGATGAGTTCCTTGATTTCTTTTGCCGCATTGGCAGAGCGCTGTGCCAGGTTACGTACTTCAGTCGCTACCACGGCGAAGCCACGTCCCTGCTCACCCGCGCGCGCAGCTTCTACTGCCGCATTCAAGGCAAGAATATTGGTCTGAAAGGCGATGCCATCAATGACGCCAATGATATCGACAATCTTTTTCGAGCTCTCTTTGATCGATGACATGGTATGCACCACATCACCGACGACCTGGCCACCTTTGCTGGCGACTTCAGATGCATTCGATGCCAGGGTATTGGCCTGACGTGCATTGTCAGCATTTTGTTGCACGGTCGATGTCAGTTCCTCCATGGAAGAAGCAGTTTCTTCAATGCCGGCAGCTTGCTGCTCAGTGCGGCTGGACAAGTCCATATTGCCAGTGGCAATTTCCTCAGAAGAGATGGCAATAGATCCGCTTGAATTTCGCACCATGGTGACGGTTTGCATCAGGCTTTGGCGCATGTTTTCCAGAGCAGAAACCAGTTGCCCCATTTCATCCCGGGAAGCAGGTTTGAGTTGCTGGGTCAGGTCGCCATTGCCTATGGCTTCAAATTGATCAATTGCCAGCTTCAACGGATGAGAAATGGCAGCGAGCAAAAAGTAAGCCGAAATAAATACAGCAACCAATCCACCAATCACACCCAGTATGTCCACCCACAAGAAGGTAGCAAAAGCACTCTCACTTTCTTTAAGCGACCTGGCGGCACCGGCAAATTGATAGTCACTGAGCGCGGCTAGTTTGTCAGCATACGCGCTAAAGGCAGGTGGTACCAACTTCATGTTGATGTTGTCGGCTTCTTCCTTGTTGCCAGCTTTGATAGCATTGAACATCGGCAAGTGCGCATCTTTAACGTACTTATCACGCAAGGCAGTGGCTTCATCAGAAATCTTTTTTTCTTCGGCATCTTGCGGCAAGGCCAGGTATTTTTTCCAGTATGTTTCAGACTGATTAAAAAAATCTTCTGAACGCTTGATGGTCTCCGCATTATCCGGAAATTCGGGATGAGCAATTGCCCTGTCTATAGCAGTACGGGCACGCAACATAAAGACCCGGGATTGCCCCAGCGCCTCGACCGAGGGTAATTGATTGGTAAAAATTTCCTTGATGACGGCATTGCTGTTCCTGACACCATAAACCCCCATCAATCCACCAATGACCAACATGATTGCCATGAAAGCCATCACACCTATCAGTCTTAACCTGATTGTCAGATTGAACATCTTATTTTCCCCTTGTAACGTTCCTGGCAAATGTGGAACAAGAATACAAAAATTCTTAACGAGAGTCTTGATCAGGGACAACTTTAGTGTAACTGCTGCAAATTGAGTATAAATAAGTTTGCAACTATTCGGGGAAGAAAATTTTGTCTTTTTGCAAAAAAAAATCCCCGATAAATCGGGGATTTTTTAGAGCAAATCTGGTGCTATACCAGACATTAGCAGACTAACAAATCAGCAATTAGATTGCTTGGATGTTAGAAGCTTGCTTGCCTTTAGGGCCTGTCGTTACTTCGAAAGAAACGCGTTGGTTTTCTTTCAAAGATTTGAAGCCGTTAGATTGGATAGCGGAGAAATGAGCAAACAGATCTTCACCGCCTTCATCTGGAGTGATGAAGCCGAAACCTTTTGAATCATTGAACCATTTAACAATACCTGTTGCCATTACAATTTCCTATTTCAGTTAATGTGGGCATATGCCCGATAGATCGTTTCAACCAAGTAAGAAATGACAGACTGATACTGCACTACCACTTTGAATCTCAACGACTAAACGATTATACGCAGAATTTCGGGAAAAAGTAAAATAAAACACGACGCACTCAATTTATCTTGCAGTTTCAGAGGAAAAAGTCACCTTTAAGACGCAAAACTCGTCACAAAACTGTCATATACCTCTGTAATTGCCAAAAATAGCGGCTAATTCAGCTTGCAGCCAAAATGAGCGGTCCGCTTATCCAGGAAAGCAGATACCCCTTCGGCAAAGTCCGGCGTCATCGTGACAGAAGCAAAAGCCTCGATTTCATCGCTAACCTGCTGTTCGAGCGAAGTTGCATCTGACTGATATACAAGACGCTTCATTCTGGCATAAGTTTCTTGTGGGCCGCGCAGTAGTCTCAGGGCCAGCTTCTCAGTTACATCTTTCAATTGCTCTGGTGGTACAACCAGATTAATCAAGCCAAAAGCCAGGGCTTCATCGGCATCAAAATTTTCCGAAAACAATAACCATTCCAGTGCCTTGCGGTTGCCAACCAGGCGCGGCAGGAACCAGGTATTACCGACATCAGGGCTCGCACCTATCTTGGCATAAGCCATGTTAAAGCGGGTGCCCTTGGCTGCGACTACCAGATCAGCCGCATTCATGGTCCCCATGCTGCCACCAGCTACCGCACCGTGGACAGAGGCAATCACGATGGCAGGAAGTTTATGCAGGCGCAATATTGCCTGGTTCAGCTCTGCGCCAATTTCACGTATGGCTTCGGGGGATGCCGGGTCACCTGGCTTGAAGCTGGCGATGTCACCTCCCGCGCCAAATACCTTGCCCTCGGCACGGATAATGACGACGCGTATGCTATGGTCTTCTGCCAACAACTCGGTCAACTGGTTCAGGGAGCGTATCTCTGCCGCTCCCATGACATTCATGCAGTTTGGATTATCAAAGATGATGGTGGCCAGTCCATTGGCTTTTTCCAGACGTATGCTCATGCTGCTCCCCCTTGTTGTAGTTTGTATCTATATCCTAGTACAAGTGGGCAGAAAGGCAATCAGGCGCGGCCATGCAGCATGAATGCGGCTGCGCCTGTCGCAATTCTGTCACCTTTTTCATTACGCAGGTCCATCAGGACATTGGCGACACGTTTGCCTAACCGCGTGACTTCGGCAGTCGCAACAAAATGTTTGCCGCGCCCAGGTTGCAGATAATCGATACGCAAATCTATCGTGCTCATCTTGCCAAATTCCTTGATCTGCGACATCACATCATCTTGCGGGTTTTGCTGCGCCATTTTGAGCAAGATGGCAAAACCTGCCACGCTATCCAATACAGAGGCAATTACGCCGCCATGCAACATGCCCTGGGCAAAATTGCCTAATAACTCGTCCCGCATGCCTATGCTGAGGCGCGGTGTATCCGGGTCAAAACTGTCCAGCTTCATGCCCAGCAAATGGCAAAACGGGATTTTCTCCTCTATCACCATTTTAAGCATGCCTTGAAACTCAGGATTATTGATGATGTTCTGTGTCATTGCGTGTTTTCCTCATATCCTGTGGTCAAATCAGACGCACACCATTTAATCAAGCATTTGCTTTATTAATTGTATCATCATACACTTGAGCACCAATAAAGCCACATATCCCTCTCATACAGAAACCGCCAGACAGGAGAATACAAATGACTGAAGCCTATCTTTTTGATGCGCCGCGCACACCGCGTGGCAAGGGTAAGAAAGATGGTTCACTGCACAGTGTCAAACCCATCTCCTTGCTGTCTGGCCTGATGCAGGATATGCAGCAACGCCTGTCGCTCGATACTGCGTTGATCGATGATGTTGTGCTGGGTTGCGTCACCCCCGTTGGTGACCAGGGAGCAGACATTGCCAAGACTGCCGCCTTGGCTGCAGGTTGGGACTGGCAAGTGGCAGGGGTGCAACTGAACCGCTTTTGCGCATCCGGCCTGGAAGCAGTCAACCTGGCGGCGCAAAAAGTACGTTCAGGCTGGGAGGACCTGGTAGTCGCTGGCGGCGTCGAATCCATGTCACGCGTGACCATGGGATCAGATGGCGGTGCCTGGGCAGCCGACCCGCAAACCAGCATGCAAACTGACTTTTTACCGCAAGGTATAGGGGCAGACCTGATTGCAACGCTGGAAGGATTCAGCCGCGAAGATGTCGATGCCTTTGCCCTGCGCTCACAAGAAAAAGCCACAGCGGCGCGGGCTGCTGGTCGCTTCAAATCCCTGCGCCCTGTGCGCGACATGAATGGCCTGGTAATACTGGCAGAAGATGAATTCATCAAACCACAATCCAGCATGACAGCACTGGCCTCGCTCAAGGCTTCATTTGAAATGCCGGGCAAAATGGGTTTTGATAGCGTCGCGATACGCAAGTACCCGCACATTGAGCGTATCAACCATGTGCATACTGCTGGTAACTCGTCCGGCATCGTCGATGGTGCTGCCCTCGCCCTGATAGGTACCGAAGCCATGGGCAAACGCCTGGGCCTGAATCCGCGTGCCCGCATCGTTGCGTCTGCCGTGACAGGAACCGATCCGACCATCATGCTGACAGGTCCTGGTCCCGCCACTCTGAAAGCATTAAATAAAGCTGGCTTGCGTGTGGAAGATATCGATTTATTTGAAGTCAATGAAGCCTTTTCAGCGGTCGTCATGAAGTTCATGAAAGACCTCAAAGTACCGGAAGAAAAAGTCAATGTGAATGGCGGCTCGATTGCCCTCGGCCACCCGCTGGGGGCAACCGGCTGCATGTTGCTGGGTAATCTGATTGATGAGCTGGAAGCGCGTCAGTTAAAGCGCGGCCTCATCACCCTGTGTGTGGGTGGCGGCATGGGCATCGCCACCATCATAGAGCGCGTTTAAACCAGAAATGTAGCGGGAAAGCAAACATCATGATCAATTACAGCAAAGACGAACATCAGATAGTCACTCTCAACATCGACATGCCAGGCTTGTCGGTGAACACCATGAATGCGGCATTTCGTGATGCACTGGCATCTGCCGTCGGTCGGCTAGAAGAAGAAAAAGTGCAACTCAGCGGCGTCATCCTGACATCCGGCAAGGACAGTTTTTTTGCCGGTGGTGACTTGCGAGAACTCATCAGCATACAAGACGCCAAATCCTGCCTGGAGATGGTGGAGAAAAACAAGGCAGTGCTGCGCAGACTCGAAAAACTCGGTAAGCCCGTTGTTGCCGCCATCAATGGCAGCGCCCTTGGCGGTGGACTTGAGCTGGCGCTGACCTGCCATTACCGCATAGCCCTGGATAATGCCAAAACAAAAATCGGCTTCCCTGAAGTGACGTTGGGATTATTACCGGGCGCTGGCGGCGTGGTGCGTACAGTACGCCTGCTGGGCTTGCAGGAAGCCATGCCTTATCTGCTGGAAGGCAAGCAGGTCTCTCCAGCAGCAGCCGTCAAGGCTGGCCTGGTACATGCCATCGCCAGCAGCAATGAAGACATGTTGCAGCAGGCGCGCGCCTGGATACTGGCCAATCCACAGACACAACAGCCATGGGATGATGCAACCCATAAACTGCCCGGTGGCGCAGCCAACTCTGCCAAGCTGCTGCCAATGATCATGGTGGCACCGGCCATGTTGCGTGAAAAAACCAGGGGTAATTATCCAGCGCCTGAAGCCATACTGGCAGCCATGGTAGAAGGTGCGCAAGTTGATTTCGACAATGCCCTGAAAATTGAAGGCCGCTACTTCACCCATCTCGCCACGGGCCAGGTTGCCAAGAACATGATAGGTACTCTGTTCTTCCAGATGCAGGAAATCAGCACAGGCAAAAGCCGCCCGCGAGACATCGCAAAATCCAAAGTCAGCAAGCTCGGTGTGATAGGTGCAGGCATGATGGGCGCTGGCATAGCGGCTGTCAGTGCAGCGCGTGGCATACATACGGTATTGAAAGAGCCGACGCTGGAAAAAGCCGAGCAGGGCAAAACCAATATTGCCAACGGCCTGCACAAAAAAGTAGGGCAAGGTCGCTTATCTGCAGAAAAGGCAGCGAACCAGTTGGAACTGATACAGCCTACTGCAAGCGCCAGTGATTTTTCAGGATGTGATCTCATCATCGAAGCCGTATTTGAAAACCGCGAACTCAAAGCGACTGTCACCAGCGAAGCAGAAAACATGCTGGCAGCCGATGGCATCATGGCCAGCAATACCTCCACCCTGCCAATCAGCGGACTGGCAAAAGCAGTCAGCAATCCAGAACGCTTCATAGGCATACACTTCTTTTCGCCTGTCGAGAAAATGCAATTGGTGGAAATCATCAAGGGCAAGCAAACCAGTGAGGCAACAATCGCCCGTGCATACGACTATGTACTGCAGATAGGCAAGACGCCCATCGTCGTCAATGACTCGCGCGGCTTTTTCACCAGCCGGGTATTTGCCAGCTTTGTCAACGAGGGCTTGAGCATGCTGGCAGAAGGCTTGCCAGCAGCACTCATAGAAAATGCGGCACTCTCCGTCGGCATGCCGGTTGGCCCGCTGGCCGTTCAGGATGAGGTGTCGCTGAGTCTGTCCCGCCATGTCACCGCGCAAACCAAGGCGGATCTCGAAACCGAAGGTAAAAGCTGGCAGGCACCCGCATCTGCCGCCATCATCAATGTCATGCTTGATCAACATCAACGCGCTGGCAAGGCTGCTGGCGCAGGTTTTTATGAGTATCCCACAGACGGTGGCAAGAAATATCTGTGGCCTGAACTAAGTACATTGTTTGGTAGGGCCGGATGCAGCCTGCCCTATGCCGACCTGCAAGACAGGTTTTTATACATGCAGGCGATAGAAACCCTGCGCTGTCTGGAAGAAGGTGTACTGGAATCGACCCGCGATGCCAATATAGGATCAATTTTTGGCATAGGTTTCCCGGCATGGACGGGTGGTGCAGTGCAATTCATCAATCATATTGGCACAGAACGGTTTGCTGAACGTGCCGCAGAATTGCAGGCCAGCTATGGCGAGCGTTTTGCCTTGCCAGCAAATTATTTGAAGTTTGCAGCAAACAGCAAACAGTACTGAATGTGCAAATGATCGCAACAGCATAGAAAAACCGAATGCTGTTGCGGCATATAAAAAACACAAAAGCAGACTTCCCTGTACCGACAAATCCTGTGATAATCACCGCTCGACTAATTGAGGGCGGCAAAGCTATGTGGTCAGTTGAAAGATGCTTGAAAAGTGCAGGGATAAAGAAAAGCTACGCCAGGTTTTTTGTATTCAGCAGTCTTTTACTGATGGGCAGCCAGTTGCCCTGTATTGCCAAACCTTTATTGCGCTGCTATGTCAGCTATGCTGGCAGCGAACAAACGATAGAAAGCCAGATAGTGCAAGACCCTTATGATGTGAGGACTACTGATGTAGGGGAACGTTTTACATTCAAGGCGGTCATGGTTGGCAAGGCACAGCAAATAGACTACATCAAGCTGTACGCTTATTTCCAGACTCGTCGCAGCGATGTCCCTGTCCATCAGGCGACTTACCGCCCGCCCTTCAAAGTCACCAGCAAAGAGATTCCTCTGACGCCGCAAAATTCAATCTATGCTGGTGATGTAGAGCGTGAACTGCAGTACCGCTGCACTTTGCAGGAGGTACAGCAATGAAAAATCTCAAACGTTTAAGTCATCTGCTTGCGGCTCTCACGCTGACTAGTACGCTCGCACAAACAGCCCATGCCCAAGACGACAGTGTCAGCATATTGTTTGCCGGTGATGTCGTCCTTGATGGCAAACCAGGCAAAATGATCGCTGATGGCAAAGACCCGTTCTTTGCCTTTGCCACATTATTCAAGAATGCCGACATCCGCGTCGTCAATCTGGAATGTGTAGTGGCCACGACAGGCGATGCAGCCGACAAGAATTTCACCTTCCGCGCACATCCCCGTACCCTCGCTACCCTGAAGCAGCATGTAGATGCAGTGTCGATTGCAAATAATCATTCCGGTGATTTTGGCCGTGCAGCTTTCCAGGAGATGCTGGGTTTACTCGACCAGCAGCAGATCAAGCGCTTTGGCGGTGGCAATAATTTGCGTGAAGCGCATACACCGCTGATCATCGAAAAGAAAGGTTTGCGCATTGCCCTGCTGGGTTATAACGAATACATGCCACGCAGCTTTGAAGCGGAAGCGCACGCAGCCGGTGTCGCCTGGAGTGAAGATGAACAGGTAGTACTCGATATACGCAAGGCACGTCAGCAATATCGTGCAGACCTGGTGATCCCCTTCATGCATTGGGGCTGGGAAAATGACAAACTTGCCGTCGACAGGCAGCGTCAGTTAGCGAAGGTAATGATAGATGCAGGTGCCGATGCCATCATAGGCGGTCATCCCCATGTGATACAGGATGTAGAACATTACAAGGGAAAACCTGTCATTTATAGCCTGGGCAATTTTGTCATGGATGAACTCGACAATGAACCGCAAACCCGTGGCTGGGTCATAAGGCTACAACTGGATAAGAAAGGCGTGAAGGCCTGGGATACCCGTTTGGCCAGGATAGATAATGATGGCGTGCCTCACCCTGTGCCTGAAGCCAGCACCGCCTGCTGGAGCCGCCTGGATGGGCAGCTCAGGCAATGCAGTAATGCTGAATAATAATGGTGCTGACAGCCTCTACACTTTGACTGCCGCTGGCACATCCAGCACCACGTCCGAGCAGGCCTGGGCGACACAGGGCAGTATCCAGCCCTCCTGCTTTTCTTCCCGGCTCAGGCCGGGCCAGTCTATCTGGTAGCTAATTTCTCCTGATAGCATCTGGCACATGCAAGTGCGGCAGGTACCGTTACGGCATGAATTGGGGATGCGTATACCTTCCAGCAAGGCAGCCTCCAGCAAACTGAGTTCGTCCACAGTTTCGCAGGCCCAGCCCTCGGGTTGCACAGTCAAGGTCCATATCTTATTGGCTAATGTATTCTGCGAATTCATTTTTTCTCGCTATCGTCCTTGTCTTCATGCCTGAATTTTACTAGATTGAAAGTCTGCCCTCCTGTTGACTGTCAGCAGCGGCAGAAGTCATTCCAGGAGCTAAACATGATGACAGCCAGTGCACATCTACTTTCCCAACAGCAAGATGGTTATTCAGAAAGGCGTAATGCCCGCGCACCAGATTTTATCCTGATGCAGCTTGATCCCCGCGACGTCATAGAAGGAGTAATGTTAGAAGAAGGTTTTCAATCCGAGGATGCGCCCTCGGCAGGTAATATGCGTGAGCATTGCCCCCATTGCAGCGGCGTACAGCTGCAACTGATACTGCGCTATAAATTCGTCAAGCGTTCACACCTGTTTTGTAGCAGTTGCACACGCTGCTATGATGCCCTGTACCCAGACGGCACTTCGGCATTGGCTTTGAGTGCGATGTCACTGGTTTAAGGAAATACCTTGAGGAAAGCAATATAGCAAATCCAAAATGAAAACGGCATTTCCTCGCCATCGCTAAAGGAAATGCCGCTTTATTAAGCTTGTCTGTCAGGCCAGACTTACACCACAGTCTGCAAGCGCATGGCAACACTCATGTCGCCAGAAACTTTCAGTTTACCCATCATGAAGCCATTCATGGGATTCAATTGGCCTGTCAGCAAAGCTGCCAGATTTTCCAGGGAAATGGTGATCGTGCAGCCAGCTTCATTATTTTCATTGCTGACTGTATTTGGCGTCGCCAGCGCATCAACAAATACCACGCCTTCATCACCGCAATCAAATTTCAGGGTGGCATTCAAACCACTATCATCACCAACTTTAGCGCGTATCGCTTCTGTGCAAGCTTGCAGATCCATGAATTACTCCAGAAAAAATTTAAACGACTTGCAATGTATCACGGCAGGCTTTCGAGGGACAATACTAGAACTCATTTCATCAAAGGCCTACTTCAATACGCAAGTCAGCATCCAGTAGTAAGTATTCCTGAAAATACGGATATCGCGCACGACAGGGCCAAATTTCTTGCGTAATGCACTATCGGTAGGGAAGTTTTTCAGTATCTCTACCCTGCTGCCATCTTCCTGTTTGCGCAACTGAAAGGTGTTGCCTTCGAGGTCAGTGCGGGCGATGACCGTACTGCTGCCTTCGACATAATTATTGTCGATCAGAACCAGCGTAGTGCCTTTACCTGTCACCTTACTGAGATGACCCAGCAGACTGGTCTGATCATCACGCATGACATGCGACCAGAAAAACCCGGCAAAGCAAGCCGTGTACTGACCTGCCGTTGCTGCTGGCAAGTCATGCAAGTCGGCCAGAGCAAATTGCACTTTACCTTCAGGATAAGTCTTTGCCTGCGCTACATCCAGCATGGGCTGGCAATAGTCAGTTGCCACAACGCTCGCTGCCACAGGCGCAAAACGCTCAGTCCAGTAAGCTGTGCCGCAGGCAACTTCCAGCACACGCTGGTCTTTTAATACGTCCAGTACTTTGCCCTGGATTTCACGCAAATCTTGCTGGCGCTCAGGTTTTTGGTAAACCTTTTCCAGGGTCTGTGCACGTTGCGCATAGTATTCGCGCATTTTATTTTCACTCATTTTTATCTTTCAACAGAAAATCAACCAGCTCTACAAATCCCTCGCCGTATTTGGACTGGCAGACATAGGCCGGGTGGGCTTCAAATCTGTCCAGATATTTGTAGATATTTGCCACCCCAACTGAAAGCGGGTAATGGGCAAACATGCTGGCATCATTGGCAGAATCACCAATAAATACATAAGTCGTCTTTGCGACTTCATCGCAGATGCCAAATACTTCGTGCAACACCCGCTGGCTCATGCTTTGCTTGCTGAAAGGTGCAACTGAGGCATGGGCATGGATGCTGCTGGTGGTCGCATGCAAACCATGTTCACGTATCAGGGCCACGACTTCATTCAATTGCGTTAGCGGTATCGCAGGAATATTTTCCGCTATATCAAACGCCAGGTCACCTATGCGTTGTGCGGCATCAGCAGCGGGTAATACATTCGGAAAATGCCTGCGCATGATGTCTGCAAAGTCCAGCAGACGCTGCCTGTGTTGCGCACGGGTTTGGGCGTCAGCATAGTACATGGCCTGCTGCCTGCCCTCTCCATCTATCCAGAAAGCACTCGCGCCGTTCTCAGCAATGATGGCATCAAAATCACATAGCCTTAACAAAGGCAAAGTCCAGTAAGTTGGCCGCCCAGTCACAGCTATACGCCGCAGGCCTGCGATTTTCGAACGGTCAAGTGCAGCCAGCGCGGCCACTGTCAGCTTGCCATGGCTACTGAAAGTATCATCAATATCCGTCAATATGCCACGCACCTGTCTGCGTTGTTCAGCAGGCCAGCTACTCAATGCCTGCATGCTCATAAATCGTAGGTATCCTTATTCCCCTGCATGACATTGTCTATCATTTTACGGTTCAGGGTAGGATTCAGTAACTCTATAAAGGTATAAATATAGCTGCGCAGATAAGCGCCCTGCTTGATCGCTACCCGTGAAACATTCATGCCAAATAATTGGCCCACAGGTATGGCGCGTAAATTCTTGTCACGCTCAGCATCAAAGGCCATGCCGGCAATAATACCTACCCCCATGCCCAGCTCTACATAAGTCTTGATGACGTCTGCATCGATGGCTTCAAGCAAGATATCCGGCTTCAGATTACGGATCTGGAAGGCATGGTCTATTTTGCTGCGTCCGGCAAAGGCAGCATCATAGGTAATCAATGAATAATTGGCAATTTCTTCGAGACTGACGTTCTTCAATTTCAATAAGGGATGTTCAATCGGCACGACAACGACATGCTCCCATTGGTAACATGGCAAGGAAATCAAACCATCAAATCCGGCGATGGCCTCAGTCGCAATCGCAATATCAGCCTGGTCACGCATGACCATTTCGGCAATTTGCTTTGGATTGCCTTGCAACAAGGACAATCTGACCTTGGGGTATTTTTGCATGAAGGCCTGCACCACCTTGGGCAAGGCATAGCGTGCCTGAGTATGGGTAGTGGCAATGGTAAAGCTGCCGCTGTCTTGCGCCGCGAATTCCTTACCTATGCGCTTAAGCCCGTCAATTTCTTGCATAATCAGCTCAACCGACTTCAACACCGCCCTGCCCGGTTCAGTAAGGCCACGTATGCGTTTACCATGACGGGTGAAAATATCGACGCCCAACTCCTCTTCAAGTTCAATAATTGCCTTGGAAACACCGGGTTGCGATGTAAATAAGGCCTTGGCAGCCTCAGTCAGATTAAAATTCTGTCTTACAGCTTCGCGTACAAAGCGCAATTGATGTAGGTTCATGGGTAGTTTTTTTGTAAAGGCGAGGATAATCTCTTATGCAATTAGACCTAGGTTAGCATCGTTTGATATGCATGCGCTAGTATATAGACCCTGAGCCAAGAATTCCATGTTTCCACCAATTACAACATGCACAAATCATTATTACTGGTAGTTTTCAGTCTTTTCACTTGTTTGATAACATCATCTCTTGCATCTGCAGAAAGTATTACCGTCCAGGGGCCGCAGCTCAAGAAACCCAAAATTTGCCTGGCATTGTCTGGTGGCGGTGCACGTGGCTTTGCCCATGTGGGCGTACTCAAGGTACTGGAAGAATTGCATATCCCTATAGATTGCATCGCTGGCACCAGTATGGGCGCAGTGGTTGGTGGTTTGTATGCAGCCGGTTTTTCTGCCAGTGAAATTGAAACCCGTCTTGATGCTTTGAAGCTCAACGATATCGCTTTAGACAGAGTAGAAAGACGTTATCTGCCGCAAAGCGTCAGGGAGGAAGATGAACAATACCCTCTCGGTGCCACACTGGGCCTGAGCGCGAATGGCGTGCGCCTGCCCGCGGGCGTAGTGCAAGCCAGCCAGTTTCTGGAAATCTTGCAAAACTGGACTGCCCATCTACAGCCTGACATTGATTTTGATCGTTTGCCCATCCCTTTCCGCACGCTGGCAACAGATATGGAAACTGGCAAGATGGTGATCTTTACCAAAGGCCCCTTGCATAAGGCCATACGGGCCAGCATGGCAGCCCCCGGCGTATTCGCCCCTATAGAAATAGATGGCAAGTTATTGTCCGACGGTGGCCTGGTCAGGAACCTGCCCGTCGATATCGCCAGGCAAATGGGTGCAGACGTCGTGATCGCCGTCAACATAGGTACGCCACTGATGCCGCGCGACCAGTTGCTCACCCTGTTCAATGTCAGCCAGCAAATGGTCAACATTCTGACCGAGCAAAATGTAGAGGCACAAAAAGCCCTGCTCGGCCCCAATGATATCTTGATAGAACCAGGTCTTGGCAACATCACATTCATGGATTTTGCCAGATCAAAAGAAGCCGTCAAGGTAGGTGAAAAAGCGACTCATGAACTGGATGCCAAGCTGCTGACCTTAAGTCTGCCACCAGAAATGTATGCAGTCAGACATGAGATACGTTTGAACCCACAATTACCGCCAATCAAAATCCAGTTTGTCGATATCACCACCAATGGTGCAGTACCCGAGAGTGATATACGCCGCCAATTGAACATACGGACAGGCACAGAATACAAGGCGGAAGACATCAATCGCAAACTGACCATACTGAATAATGCCCGCGAGTTTGACAGCGTCAACCATGAACTGATCGAGCGCGATGGTGAATACGGCATACGGGTGAATGCCTATGGCCGCAACTGGGGTCCGCACTTCCTGCGCTTTGGCCTGGCCTTGTCCAGCGGCTTTGAAGGTGCTGGCGGCTTCAAGCTGCAGGTTGGCCACCGTCGGCCATGGCTTACTGATGGCGGCCTCGAATGGCGTAATGATCTTGAATTTGGTAACAGCATTAAATATCACACCGAATTACGCCAGCCTGTGTTTGAACGTGAAGGCATGTACCTGGCACCGTTTGCAGAAATAGGCCAGAACACCAGGAACTTATATAGCGGCAATACCCGTATTGCAGAATACAACTTCCGCAGTGACAAACTGGGCCTGGACCTCGGTTTTCGCATAGGGGAACAAAGCATACTCGGTGAAGCCAAACTGGGTTTGAATTTCAACCATTACCGCGTGCGCCCTAAAATCGGTGGCTATCTGCTGTTAAACGAAGATGGCAGCGTGAAAGTTGAATCCCTGCCCAGCGCTGATTTACAACAATTTGGCCTGAAGTCGGCTGTCGTCATAGACCAGCTCAGTGATGCCAGCTTCCCCCGCTATGGTTACAAGGTGGATGCCAGCGCTTTTCTGGGCACCAGTGACACCCGTAAAAATTTCCAGGAAGTGGCCATCAATACTACCTGGGCCAATAGCATCAATAACCATAGTATCAACCTTAAATTGAACGCGGCTGGCCTGTTCCAGAAAGGCACGGATGTACGCGGGATAGGTTCTACCCTGGGTGGCTTCCAGCAATTATCAGCCTACCAGCCAGATCAGTTCACCGGCGACTTCATGGTCTATGGCAGCGTTACATATCTGCTGCGTGCAGTAAAGTTTGATCTGGCAGGACAAAGCCTGTTCCTTGGTACTTCGCTGGAAGCGGGTAATGTCTGGAACAGGGGTGAAGATATTTCGTTCAAATCACTGCGCAAGAGTGCCAGCCTGTTTGCAGGTTTTAATAGTTTTATCGGCCCTATTTACCTGGGCTTTGCAGTAGGGCAAAGTGGGGCAAAAAATGTCTTTTTCCAGTTGGGGAGGCAATAAAAAAACGCGCTCAATTTTCTATCAATTGAGCGCGCTTCCAAGTATTCACAACTGGATTTTAACCGCCATAGGCATACACAAATTTTCCGCCCTGTATCTTGCCCATGACACGTGAACGCTGGTCCAGGCCTACATGGTCGCTTGCACTCATATTGATGACACCCTGAGGCACGACCAGGTCTTTGGTGTTTTCCAAAGCAGTGCGCAAAGCCTGTCTGAAAGCCTTGCTACCTGGCTGTGCGGTTTTCAAGGCAACCGGAATTGCATTCGCCAGCAACATGTACGCGCCCCAGGCATCACCGGCAAATTGCGTCGTTGTGCCAGCACCATAGACTGCTTCATACTTGCGCACAAACTCTGTGGAGATTTTTTTTACTGCATGCTTTTCAGGCAGTTGCAGTGCCACTACTGCTGGACCAGTAGGGAATAAAGTCCCCTCAACATCCTTGCCACCCAGCTTCAAAAATTCCTGGCTGGCGATGCCATGGGTCTGGTAAATCTGCGACTTGTAACCACGCTCTATCAGGGTCTTTTGCGGCAAGACCGCTGGCGTACCAGAACCGGCAATCAGCACTGCATCTGGCTTTGCTGCCATCATTTTCAAGACCTGGCCCGTGACGCTGGTATCGGTGCGGGCAAAACGCTCATTGGCGACGATCTTGATATGCCGCAGTTCAGCCAGTTTGGAAAACTCACGCCACCAGCCTTCCCCATAAGCATCGGCAAAACCGATGAAGGCCACCGTCTTGACACCATTATCAGCCATATGCTGAGTCAGGATCGTCGTCATATGGGTATCATTTTGTGGCATCTTGAAAGCCCAGGCACGTTTGACATCCATGGGTTCAACAATGCTGGCCGATGCTGCCAGGGTGATCATGGGTGTTTCGTTTTCTGCCACGGTTTCCAGCATTGCCAATGCACTGGGTGTGGTATTCGGGCCGACGATGATATCGACCTTTTCTTCGGTGATGAGCTTGCGCGCATTCTTGACTGCATTGCCGGGGTCGCTGGCGTCATCCAGCATGATGTACTCAATTTTTTTGCCACCAATTTCTTTAGGCCAGAGCATGATGGCATTTTTGGAAGAAGCACCGATAGCCGCTGCCGGCCCAGTAGTGGACAGATTGATGCCCACCCTGATTTGTGCCTGCGCTATCACACTACCCAGACTCAGGGCCGCGATGACAGCGCCACGCAGGGAATAAGAAAAGATCAAAGACATGCGATGACTCCAAAAAATTATGGGCGGGATGCGCAATTTGCAAACCGCCACAAACCGTCACAAACCAACTCAAGCAATTAAAGATGTGACTCAACTACGCTTTGATCAATCGCTCCAAAAATGGATTTGCCGTTTTTATCCAGCATCTCTATCTTGATGCTGTCACCGAATTTCATGTACGGCGTCACAGGCTCTCCCACGGCAATCATTTCCAGCGCGCGTTTTTCTGCGATGCAGCTATAACCCTTGCTGGCATCCTTGTTCGACACCGTACCAGAACCGATGATGGTGCCTGCCCTGGCATTTCTGGTCTTGCACAAATGCGTGATCAGTTGTGGGAAAGAAAACACCATATCCACGCCGGCATTTGGCTGGCCGACCAGCATGCTATTCATGCTGGAGCGCAGAGCCAGATTGACTTTGCCGTCTTTCCATGCTTCACCCAGCTCGTCTGGCGTCACTGCAACTGGTGAAAAGCTGGATGCCGGTTTGGACTGGAAGAAACCAAAACCTTTTGCCAGCTCAGCCGGTATCAGGTTACGCAGGGACACGTCGTTCACCAGCATCAGCAAGCGTATGTGCTCACCCGCATGCTGTACCTTGACGCCCATGGGCACATCACCTGTAACAACTGCAATTTCACTTTCAAAATCTATACCCCATTCTTCTGAAGTCATGACGATGTCATCGCAAGGGCCGATAAAATCATCACTGCCGCCCTGATACATCAGGGGGTCATGCCAGAAGCTTTCTGGCATCTCGGCATTTCTGGCTTTGCGCACGAGTTCTACGTGATTAACGTAGGATGAACCATCAGCCCACTGATAAGCACGCGGCAAGGGTGCCATGCAGTTTTTTGGCTCAAACTCAAAACTATAGGCTGCCCGGCCAGAATTCAGGCGGTTATATAATTCTTCAAGCTGGGGCTGAATAAAATTCCAGTCATCCAGGGCACGCTGCAAAGTCGGAGCGATGCCATCCGCAATGGCTGCCGTCTTTAAATCACGGGCAACCACCAGCAATTGCCCATCCCTGGAACCATCTTTCAATGTTGCAAGCTTCATAATTCCTCAATTTGATCATGTTTTCTCCGATTTTACCTGAAGGGTCTGTCTAATTTGTCAGGAAACTGACAACCGCGACGACTAACAAGCAATTTACTTAGCAGAACGGCGCAATTTTAGGTATGCTAAAACCTAAATTCGCTGTTGCTGCCCCCCTAAAAACTGATCTGTACAGGAATCATCACCATGAACTTCAGTAACTTTAAAATCAGGGTACGTCTCAGCTTTGGTTTCGGCCTGACCTTGCTCACCATGTTGCTCATGGTAGTCATCAGCGTGGTAAGGTTGAATGAAATCGCTGACCGGAATAGAGAAATTCTCGAAGATGATGCGGTGGGAGTGACCAGTGCCCTGGAAATGTCAGCCCTGATACAGGAAAATGGCAGTCGCACGCTGGAGTTATTTATTACACCAGATCAGAAAGCCCGGACAAGTCAGTATGCTGCCATTGATGCAAACAAGAAAAAAATAAACGCCCTGCTTGACATCTCAAGAAAACTGGCCCTGGCACCGAAAGAAAAAGAAGCGGTTGAAAAACTGGTCGCTTCCAATGCAGCTTTTGTGGCTGCTTTCAGCAAGACCGGTGACCTGATCGAGCTGGATCAAAAAGATGAAGCCATCGCCATGATGGGGAAATCCACCTTCCCTGCATTGAAACAATCCCTGATCGACATAGATAAACTGAGTGCGATACAAAAAGAAGACATGAGTGCCAATGGTGAAGCAATCAAAGGCATCATCATGTTTTCTCGCAACCTGATGATCATACTGGGCATTATTGCCTTCCTCATCAGTGCGGCCTTTGCTGCATGGATTTCACGCTCGATTACCAACCCGCTGGATGAAGCCGTCAAAGTCGCCACCAAGGTGGCCAATGGCGATCTGACCGGCCGCATAGAAGTACGCTCACGTGATGAAACCGGGCAATTGCTGAGCGCCCTCGCAGATATGAATAACAGTCTGGTCATGACCATCACCCAGGTGCATAGCAGTACCGAAATGATCTCCACGGCTTCTGGCGAGATCGCCTCCGGCAATGCCGATTTGTCCAACAGGACAGAATCACAGGCTAGCTCGCTGGAAGAAACCGCTTCGTCGATGGAAGAACTCACTTCCACCGTCAAACAAAACGCCGACAATGCACGCCAGGCCAATCAGCTTGCAATCTCTGCTACCGAGGTTGCTACCAAGGGCGGGCAAATCGTTGGCCAGGTCGTCAATACGATGGGGTCTATCAAGGATAGTTCGGGCAAGATTGTTGACATCATCGGTGTTATTGATGGCATTGCCTTCCAGACCAATATCCTGGCATTAAATGCAGCAGTAGAAGCCGCCCGTGCCGGTGAACAGGGCCGAGGTTTTGCCGTGGTGGCCGCCGAGGTCAGGAACCTGGCACAGCGTAGCGCCAGCGCCGCCAAGGAAATCAAGACCCTGATCGACGACTCGGTAGAAAAAGTTAATCTGGGTAATAAACTGGTTGATGAAGCTGGCCTGACCATGGATGAGATTGTCACTTCCATCAAACATGTGGCCGACATCATGAGTGAAATCACTGCTGCCAGCCAGGAACAAAGCGCCGGGATAGAACAAGTCAATCTCGCCATTACCCAAATGGATGAAATGACGCAGCAAAACTCTGCCCTGGTTGAACAGGCTGCAGCTGCCGCCGAGAGTATGCAGGAGCAGGCTGGCGCACTGGCACAGGCGGTGAGTGTATTCAAGCTCGATGCCGTGGCAAAAAAATCACCTGCTCCCACCGTCAGCAAGGCAAGCAAGGTGAGTGGAAAATCACCGCATAAAACCGCAGTAGCTCCTTTAAAAATCAGCAAGGCGCCAACAAAAGAAGCAGAAAAACCTGCCAAAAAAACGTCCAGCATGGAAAAGCCAACTGCAGCTACCAATGATGATTGGGAAGAGTTTTAAACGGTATTTAATCGCCTACGCAAAAACAGCTCCGGAGTTGAACCCGCGGAGCTGTTTTTACTTGTCCTGTCAGAGCATATTTACACCGACAGATCCACTTGCTGCAAGCTATGTGCCTTGCCATCTTCGCTCAACCAGATACCAGAAGATCGAATCTGTCCATTAGACTGATTTTGTGCATTTTTTAAATCGAAGTCAGTGCTGGCATTACCGAGATATAGTGCACCGACATTGGCCTGCTTCAGGGTCTGCAATTGATCATGACCGGCACCATCCTTGGTCCACACTTTCAATTTCTGGTAGATTGCATCGCTTTCATCTATCCAGTGATTGCCATCACTGTCATAAGCGGCCAGTTCAGAAAAGCCATTCCCGGTACCGGGGCCAAATAGTTCACTGCCATTATTGATCTTGCCATCATTGTTTTTATCCAGTGCCAAAAAGCCAGCGCCCTGAACGAAAGAGATATTTTCTTTCTTGCCATCGCCATTCAGATCAAAGGCAAATTTTTGCGAGGTCAATTGCGCAGAATTGCCAGAGAAATTAATAACCAGGGGATCAACTTTTTTAGCGTCACCAAGGCGGATATTGGTATTGCTTTCTTCGTGATAGCTACGGCTTAATTCAAACGACAGATCAAAACTGATTTCCTTATTATCTGCAGTGACGATTTTTCCTGTGGCATGAAAAGAAGTCTGCTCCGTCTCTGTGTAGGATTGATGTCTGTCTATCTCTACGCCCCAACCTTTCTGTGCTGGCTGCGGATTTTGTGCTGTGCCTTCTGCCGGTGGCTGGGCAGGCTGAGCGGCTGCTTGTGTTGCCGGTGCGGTGGTATCTGGCTGCACATCAGCGCTACTCAGGGAATTGATTTTCTTGCCGGTCATGAGCTCTATGATGTATCTGATCAGGCGTATACGCGGGTCATTTTCGGCTTCATCTGTGGCTTGTTGAACTGCATCGGTTGGTGCAGCAGAGCTCGTCGGAATTGCTGGCGGCGCAGGTGGCGCAAACTGTGCAGCCTTGCCGGCATCAGAGATTTGTACATTGCTGGATGCATTCCTCAAATTCGCCGGGCCATTAGCGTTCCTGCCTTCAAAATCGGGGCGCTCCTTACCTATCCATGCTCGTAACTTCTCCTGCGTTTCCAGAGTCGTGGTGGCAGCGTGTTGTGAAGAAAGGGAAATATCCGAGGAAGCAATTTTCATGATGCGCTCCAGCCTTGAGCTGTCAATGAGAAAAACCTGGAACGCATATCGAGGGCGTGACCATTTTTTATGCAATAGTCTGTCCCTCGCATACAAAAAAGGACGCGACCACGCATGGCTTGCCAGCCCGATATCAGTTCCATCCGCACGCACTTCGGAATTGGTGAATCATCAAATGGAATATGCGTGATCTAAACAGATAACGGTCAAAGTTCAAAAAGCTTTATGAAAAAATGCCAGATAAACCGTTTTTTATTTAAAGAAGATTCCGCTCATGGGAACTGCCATACGCACACTAAGGTCATAGCAAACTTGTGCCCGCACAGTGGTATGCTTGCAAACTATTTTATTTCAATATTCTTTAGGAAACTCTTATGCTTAAGTTGCGCTTATTATCAAGTGTTCTTATTTCTGCAGGTTTGATCAGTTGCACCAGCGTCATGGCCGCAAATGACAATGCCAGGACGACAAATAAGCATGCTGCAGCTGCGCAATCCGGGCAGCAAGAAATTACGCAAAATACGCAATTAAGCCGGCACCTGAGCCAGCAACTAAATAAGCTGGCTGACGAATATTATGAAAAACAAACCGCTTTTGACCCCATAGGCGCCACTTATAACGGTGACACCCGTTATGACGACAAACTGCCCTTGACGCTGTCTGCATCGGTCAGGGCAAAACAACTCGCCATGTGGAAGGATATTGCCAGCAAACTGGCGCGCATCAAACACGAGCAATTATCAGCGGCCGATGCTGTCACCTACGACTGCCTGGACTATGAACTCAAGTCCAACCTGGAAATGGCCAAATTTGATGGTCACCTGTTACCAGTCAATCAAATGGACAATCTGCCTGTCACCCTGGCCCATTTTGCGTCTGGACAAAGCGCACAACCCTTGAAGACCGTCAAGCAATACGAAGTCTTCTTACGCCGCCTGGCGCAATTACCGGTATGGATGAACCAGGCCACAGACAATATGCGGGAAGGTATGAAGCGCGGCATCGTCTTGCCAAAGGCACTGGTCAATTCTACCCTGCCCCAGTTTGCGCAACTGGTGACCGATAAGGTGGAGGATCATGCCTACTTTGCGCCAGTCAAGAATTTTCCAGACAATTTCAGTGAGGCAGATAAGCAACGCCTGAGCAAGGCATACAAACAGGCGCTGACAACTAAAGTCTTGCCTGCATTGCGCCAGTTTAATCAATTCCTGTCGCAAGATTATCTGGCTGCCAGTCGCAGCAGCAGTGGTTTTGGTGCCTTGCCGGGTGGCGACACATGGTATCGAGCACTGGTACGCGACCAGACCACGACCAATCTCGAACCGGAAACCATACATGCCATAGGTTTGAAAGAAGTGGCACGCATACAAAATGAATTTGTCGCCCTGGGTCCAAAACTGGGCTACACCGGTGATCCGGTGGGCTTGCCTGCCTGGATAGATACGCAAAACCAGTATCGTCCCTACAAGACTGAGGCAGAAGTATTGGATGGTTACCGGCAGATAGAAAAAATGGTCAAGGCCAAATTGCCAGAACTGTTTAACAAGATGCCAAAAGCGGCGCTCGACATTCGCGCCGAACCGGAAATCAGCAAGCAGACAGCATCTGACCATTACACCCAGCCTGCCTTTGATGGCTCGCGTCCGGGCGTATTCTGGGCTGTCATTAATAATCCTGCAGACTACAGTACCACTGGCATGAAAACCCTGTACCTGCATGAAGGGCAGCCGGGTCATCATTTCCATTTAGCAACATCACAGGAACTCGACATCCCAAAATTCCGCAAGTTCGGTGGTAATAATGCCTATACCGAAGGCTGGGCCCTGTATGCAGAAACCCTGGGCAAAGAAATGGGTTTGTTTGAAAACGACCCCAGCGCCTACCTTGGCCATCTGACGGATGAACTCTTGCGTGCCACCCGGCTCGTGGTGGACACCGGTTTGCATTCCAAGGGCTGGACGCGTGAACAGGCCATCCAATACCAGCAATCCACGCTGGGTTATAGCGAAGCCGCCTCACGTCAGGCAACCGAGCGCTATATGGCCTGGCCGGGTCAGGCTCTGGGCTACAAGATAGGTTCACTGAAAATCGTCGAACTCAGGCAAAAAGCCAGCGCAGCTTTGGGCAAGCGCTTTGATTTGCGCCAATTCCATGACGTGATACTCAGCGATGGCACCCTGCCGCTGGCCTTATTGGAAGCCAAAGTGAACAAGTGGATAGACAGTCAAAAGACAAATTGAGCGAGTTTGGATTTATTTTCCATCGCTTGATTGACCTGCATCACTATCTGAAGCAGAATGAAATCTCATGACTTCATTCTGCAAACATTATCAATGAATGTGACGCCACGCTGAATTTGTTAATCAACAAACAAGTGCAGTGTTGACCGATAGGGTGCGGTTTGCGCCCACCATATGTTTGTTTAACTTGTGCAAAAGACACCTGCGATGAATAAAATCGATGCGCTTAACAGCATAGCTGAACAAGCCAAACGGGGGGAGTTGGTTTTCCCTACGAATGTGGCGGCTTCCCTGAAGCTGCAACAAACGCTGGATGATCCTGATTGCAGTATAGATACTGCAACAAAGTTAGTCCTGAATGAGCCCTTCCTGGCCGCCCGCATGGTGGCCATTGCCAATTCTGCTGCTTACAACCGTGGCAATGATGTCACCAATGTCAAGGCTGCCATCAGCCGGCTGGGCTTTCGCACCCTGCGTGCCGTGGTTGCTTCGCTGGTCGTGCGCCAACTGGCTGGCAGCAGCAAAAACAAGCAACTTCAAGTCATGACGAATAAGCTCTGGGAACACACTGCCCAGGTTGCGGCCCTGTCACAAGTCATCGCCAGGCGCATCACCAAGCTAGACCCTGATACCGCCATGTTTGCCGGTATCGTCCATGAGGTGGGCAATTTTTACCTCTTGTCACGGGTGGATGAGTTTCCCTCATTGCTGGAACGTGATGAGCCAGCACCAGATTCCAGCGTCGATGATTTACCATCCTTTTCTGACACGATCATAGACCGCGAATCGTCCGAAGCGCAGATAGGCGGTGCCGTCATCAAGAGCCTGATGCTGCCGCAAGCAGTGGTGGAAGCCGTTGAAGCTCTCTGGTTTGGTCTGCGCGCCATGCCCCCTGAAACCCTGGGCGACACGCTGCTGCTGGCTAATGAACTTGCTACCACGCATTCGCCTATGGATATCCATTCTTATGCCGAAGAGTCAGAACAGTATTCTTCAGAAATCGATTTTGTTGTAGGCGATGGCACGCTCAATAGTATTTTGGAAGAGTCAGAAGAGGAAGTGAAAACCCTGGCTGCGGCGCTGCAACTCTGAACATGTTCATGTAAACAACAAAAGGGAGCAAATACTCCCTTTATTTTTTTAGCTTACCAATTTCGAAACTTTCAAGCAGTCAGTGCCGCCTGGATTTGCTGCAAGGAAGACGGATCTTCGATCGTTGTCAAATCCCCAGCTTCTCGCCCCTCGCAAATCGCCTGTATGGAACGGCGCAGTAACTTGCCGGAACGGGTTTTCGGCAGCATGCTGACGAAATGCACGCGTGATGGTCTCGCGACAGCACCAAGCTGCTTGTCAACCACGCTCATGACCTCGGCCTCCAGTGCCCGCTTTTGTTCCGGCGTTTCTGCAAGTTCAGGTTTTTTGAGTATGGCAAACGCGACTGCCACCTGTCCCTTGAGCTTGTCTTCAACGCCTACGACAGCCACTTCAGAAATTTGCGGGTGGCTGGAGATACTTTCTTCTATCTCGCGTGTACCCAGCCTGTGTCCCGCAACATTGATGACATCGTCAGTACGACCCAGGATGAAGTAATAGCCGTCAGCATCCCTGATGCCCCAGTCAAAGGTGGAATACAACTGCTCGTGAGAGAAATTGGACCAGTAAGTATTGACGAAGCGCTGGTCATCGCCATACACGGTTTGCATGCAACCGGGCGGCAACGGACCTTTGATGGCAACCACACCTTTTTCATTGGCGGCACATTCTGCGCCCGTGTTTTCATTAATGATGCGCACGTTATAACCATACATGGCAATGCCAGGGCTGCCCAGACGGGTGGCAGTCTGCTCCACACCTCGTGCCACGGTCAAAATGGGCCAGCCAGTTTCAGTCTGCCAGTAATTGTCGATAATGGAGACACCCAGTTCATTGGCGATCCAGCTTGAGGTGGTTTCATCAAGCGGCTCGCCTGCCAGGTACAGGGCTTTGAGTGAAGACAAATCATATTTGCGCATCAGCTCAGATGGGTGCTTCTTGAGTACACGCACAGCAGTCGGTGCTGAGAACATGCGCGTGACCTTGTATTTCTCAACTATGCTCCACCAGATTCCCGCATCAGGGCGTATCGGCGTGCCTTCATACATGATGGTGGCCATACCAGCAATCAGCGGGCCATAAACAATATAAGAGTGGCCGACCACCCAGCCTATGTCTGATGTCGCAAAATAGGTTTCACCTGGATTGCCACAGAAAATATGCTTCATCGACGACGCCAGTGCCACTGCATAACCGCCAACATCACGCTGCACGCCCTTGGGTTTGCCCGTCGTGCCTGAAGTGTACAAGACATAGGATATGGTATTGGATTCCAGCCAGGTCACAGGCACCTGAGCATCCATATGCTGCGCTCTTGCAGCCGCATAATCAACATCACGCCCGGCCACCAGTTGCATGGCATCAAGGCCGCGGTCTACCAGCAAGACATGTGCAGGCTTGTGTTCAGCCAGGGTGATGGCTTCATCCAGCAAGGGTTTGTAAGGCACAGCCTTGCCACCACGCATACCCGCATCTGCTGATACCACCAGCACAGGCTTGGCATCATCAATACGTGTGCCCAGGCTCTTGGAAGCAAAGCCACCAAATACGACAGAATGCACAGCCCCTATGCGGGCGCAGGCCAGCATGGCAAAGGCTGCTTCGGCAATCATGGGCATATAAATCAAGACCCTGTCGCCCTGCTTCACACCCAGGCCTAGCATGATAGCTGCCATGCGTTGCACTTCTGCGTGCAGCTCGGCAAAGCTATAAGTTTTTTCAGTATTGGTTTCGGTAGAAATCGCGATTAGCGCAGGCTGGTCTGCCTGGGTAGCCAGCCAGCGATCGACTGCGTTATGACAGAGATTGGTTTCACCACCCACATACCATTTGGCAAATGGCGGCTTGCTATGGTCGAGTACCTTATCATAAGGCTTGTGCCAGTCTATCAACTGCGCTTCTTTGGCCCAGAACCCTTGCGGGTCTTGTATAGATTCCTGATAAAACGCTGCGTAGGTCATGCTGTCTCCTTCGATATCACAAAATGTTCTTAACATTCGCGTCGGCCCTGAGCATTAATTATTATTTTTGGACAGTGGCACTGGCACGTGGCGAGGCCTGCACTTTCACTTGCATAAAGCTACTTCGTTTCAAATCCAAAATTTTGTCAGTTTGAGGGTACGCGTACCCAACCTTCCATCAGCACGCGCGCACTGCGACTCATGATGGCCTTGGTAACACTCCATTCGCCATTGACTTGCGTAGCTTCTGCCCCTACCCGTAAAGTGCCGGATGGATGGCCAAAACGCACCGCAGTACGAGCGCCACCGCCAGCCGCCAGATTCACGAGTGTGCCTGGTATCGCAGCAGCAGTACCTATGGCCACGGCTGCAGTACCCATCATAGCGTGGTGCAGCTTGCCCATGGACAGGGCACGTACCAGCAAATCGATATCAGCCACCTGGACTTGCTTGCCACTGGACGACGTGTAGTCAACAGCCTTGGCAACAAAGGCCACCTTGGGCGTATGCTGGCGTTGTGCCGCTTCAGAGATATCCTTGATCAGCCCCATGCGCAATGCGCCATGTGCACGTATGGTTTCAAACATTGCCAGCGCCTTGGCATCACCGTTAATGGCATCCTGCAATTCCGTCCCGGTATAGCCTATGGCATCGGCATTGATGAAGATCGTGGGAATGCCGGCATTGATCATGGTCGCTTTGAGCGTACCCACACCTGGCACGTCGAGATCATCGACCAGGTTACCGGTCGGGAACATGGAGCCGCCAGCACCCTCTTCATCGGCTGCCGGGTCCATGAATTCCAGTTGTACTTCTGCTGCTGGAAAAGTCACTCCATCGAGTTCAAAATCGCCAGTCTCCTGCACTGCTCCTTCAGTCACAGGAACATGAGCAATGATGGTCTTGCTGATATTCGCCTGCCATATGCGGATGGTGGCGATACCGTTTTGAGGTACACGTTCAGCATCCACCAGACCAGCGCTGATGGCAAAGGCACCGACTGCGGCAGACAGGTTGCCGCAATTCCCGCTCCAGTCTACAAAGGCCTTGTCTATAGCGACCTGGCCAAACAGATAATCAACATCATGGTCAGGCTTGCTGCTTTTCGAGAGGATGACAGTCTTGCTTGTGCTGGAAGTTGCACCGCCCATGCCATCAATCTGTTTGCCATAAGGGTCGGGGCTGCCTATCACACGCAGCAGCAAAGCATCGCGTGCTGCACCTGGCTGTTGCGCAGCCTCAGGCAAATCCTGCAGGCGGAAAAACACGCCCTTGCTGGTGCCGCCGCGCATATAGGTCGCCGGGATTTTGATTTGTGGGAGGTGGGCCATATACTTCTCTTTAAAATTTCTCTTTTTAATTCAAATCAAATCCAGCACTTTTCTATCAAGAAAAGCACTGGAAATATATCGCATGAAACTTACGCAGCCTTGACAGATTCCAGGAAGTCTTGCGCAAAACGCTGCAAGACACCACCAGCTTCGTAAATAGATACTTCTTCTGCCGTATCGAGGCGGCACAGCACAGGCACCGCCACAGATTCACCATTCTTGCGGTTGATGATCAGGGTCAGGGTTGCGCGTGGCATGCGTTCGCCTATGACGTCAAAGGTTTCTGTGCCGTCTATGTTCAGCGTCAGGCGGTTCACGCCTGGCAAGAACTCCAGTGGCAAAACGCCCATGCCAACGAGATTGGTGCGGTGAATGCGCTCGAAACCTTCAGCAACAATCACTTCTACACCCGCCAGGCGCACACCCTTGGCTGCCCAGTCACGCGAAGAACCCTGGCCATAATCAGCACCGGCAATCACGATCAAAGGCTGTTTGCGTTCCATATAGGTTTCTATGGCTTCCCACATGCGGGTAACCGTGCCTTCTGGTTCTATGCGGGCCAGTGAACCTGCCTTGACCTTGCCATCAACGATGACCATTTCATTCTTCAAAGTCGGGTTGGCAAAGGTGGCGCGTTGCGCAGTCAGATGATCACCACGGTGAGTCGCATAAGAATTGAAATCTTCTTCTGGCAAACCCATTTTGGCCAGATATTCACCAGCAGCACTGTCGAGCATGATGGCATTCGATGGTGACAGATGGTCAGTCGTGATGTTGTCACCCAAGACTGCCAGCGCACGCATGCCCTTCATGCTGCGCGCGCCTGCCAGTGCGCCTTCCCAATACGGTGGGCGGCGGATATAGGTCGTCTGTGGACGCCAGTCATACAGTGGGCTGACTTTTTCACCATCATCTGCCTGCTTGGCAAACATGGGGATATACACTTTACGGAATTGCTCAGGCTTGACGCTGGCAGCAACCACGGCATCAATTTCTTCGTCAGTCGGCCAGATGTCTTTCAAAGTCACCGGCTTGCCTGCCGCATCCAGACCCAGTACATCTTTCTCAATATCAAAACGGATAGTGCCAGCAATCGCATAAGCAACTACCAGCGGTGGCGAAGCGAGGAAGGCCTGTTGTGCATACGGATGGATACGACCATCGAAATTACGGTTACCCGACAACACAGCCGTCGCATACAAATCACGGTCTATGATTTCTTTCTGGATGACAGGATCAAGCGCGCCCGACATGCCATTGCAGGATGTGCAGGCATAGGCCACCACGCCAAAGCCCAGTTGCTCCAGCTCAGGCATGAGATTGGCTTCTTCGAGGTACAGGGTCACTGCCTTGGAACCAGGTGCCAGTGAACTCTTGACCCAGGGTTTGCGAGTAAGTCCAAGTTTGTTGGCATTGCGTGCCAGCAAACCGGCAGCCACCATATTGCGCGGGTTATTGGTATTGGTGCAGCTGGTAATCGCAGCGATGATGACGGCACCATCAGGCATGAGGCCAGGCTCATTTTCTACCGTGCCGCTGATGCCACGCGCTGCCAGTTCTGAAGTAGGCACACGCTTGTGCGGGTTAGATGGGCCAGCGATATTGCGCACGACGGAAGACAGGTCAAACTTCAGTACGCGCTCATATTCAGCATTCTTCAGGGTATCTGCCCACAGGCCGGTTTCTTTGGCATAGGTTTCTACCAGCTTGACGAGTTCATCATCACGGCCTGTGAGTTTCAGGTATTTGATGGTTTGCTCATCAATGTAAAACATCGCCGCAGTGGAACCAAATTCAGGCGCCATGTTGGAAATGGTGGCGCGGTCACCCAGGGTCAGGTGGGATGCACCTTCGCCATAAAATTCCAGATAGGACGATACGACTTTTTGATTGCGCAAGAATTCTGTCAATGCCAGCACTGTATCTGTTGCGGTGATACCTTCCTGCGGTTTGCCTGTCAGCTCTACACCGATGATATCTGGCAAACGCATCCAGGATGCACGACCGAGCATGACACTTTCCGCTTCCAGACCACCGACGCCAATCGCAATGACGCCCAGCGCATCGACCATGGGTGTATGGCTGTCTGTGCCGACCAGGGTATCTGGATAGGCTACGCCATCCGTCACCTGCACGACTGGCGACATGCGTTCCAGATTGATCTGGTGCAGGATGCCATTGCCAGGCGGGATCACATCAACATTCTTGAATGCCTTCTTGGTCCAGTTAATGAAGTCAAACCTGTCTTCATTGCGCCTGTCTTCAATCGCACGGTTTTTGTCGAAAGCGTCGGGATCAAAACCACCGCATTCAACCGCCAGCGAATGATCGACCACCAGTTGGGTAGGTACAACGGGATTCACCAGCGCCGGGTCGCCACCTTGCAGGGCAATCGCATCGCGCAAGCCAGCCAGATCAACCAACGCAGTCTGGCCCAGAATGTCATGGCAAACTACGCGCGCCGGGAACCATGGAAAATCCAGGTCGCGCTTGCGTTCTATGAACTGGCGCAATGAATCAGTCAGCGTAGCCGGGTCGCAGCGGCGCACCAGGTTTTCTGCCAGTACGCGAGATGTATATGGCAGCTTGTCATACGCGCCTGGCACGATGGCATCTACTGCTTCACGTGTATCAAAGTAGTCCAGAGTAGTGCCAGGTAGTGGCTTGCGGAATTGAGTATTCATGGCTCGCTATTTTTTAAATATTAGTATTTGGTGTTCAGGGCAGTTCAAGGTGATTCAGAGCAGTTCAGAGTTGCAATTTGAAGCCTTCATGTGATGCTGTGAAGCCCATGCTTCCATAGAACCTATGCGCCTGTATGCGTTTCTTGTCGCTGGTCAGTTGCACCAGCTGGCAACCGCGCTCACGTGCCAGGGCTATGGCTTGCTCGATGAACCAGTGGCCTATGCCCTGCCCGCGCAGATAGCCATCGACCCGCACGCTTTCTATCATGGCGCGGGTAGAACCTTTCCTGCTCAGACCAGGGATGAAAGTGACCTGCTGCATGGCGATGATGCGACCATCCAGTTCCGCCACCATGAGAAACTGATTGTCATCGGCTGTTATACGCTCAAAAGCTTCGGCATAACATGCGTCCTCCGAGCCTACGCCTTCACGGTTCTTGCCAAGATCATCATCGGCAATGAGTTCCAGCAGGCGCGGCAGATCTTGCCTCGCAGCGCGTCTGGTGCTGAGTCTGGACAGATCTGCCTGCACTTTCATATTGCAACCTCTGCTTACTTACGTTTATTCAAAGGAACAAATTTCAGATCTTCGGGGCCAACATAGTTGGCACTAGGACGAATAATCTTGTTATCGATACGCTGTTCTATAATGTGTGCCGCCCAGCCTGAAGTACGGGCAATCACGAACAAAGGCGTGAACATGGCAGTCGGCACGCCCATCATGTGGTATGACACAGCAGAGAACCAGTCCAGGTTAGGGAACATTTTTTTGATATCCCACATCACGGTTTCCAGACGTTCAGCAATATCAAACATCTTCATTGCGCCAGCTTCTTTGGACAGGCTGCGCGCCACTTCCTTGATGACTTTGTTGCGTGGATCAGAGATGGTGTACACAGGATGACCGAAGCCGATCACGACTTCCTTGTTTTCTACACGCTTCTTGATATCGGCTTCTGCTTCATCAGGATTGTCGTAACGCTTCTGGATTTCAAATGCGACTTCATTTGCGCCGCCATGCTTAGGGCCGCGCAAGGCACCAATCGCGCCAGTGATGGCGGAATACATGTCTGAACCTGTGCCAGCGATAACGCGGCCAGTAAACGTGGACGCATTGAATTCATGTTCTGCATACAGGATCAGCGACGTATGCATGGCTTTTTCCCACGAAGCGCTTGGTTTTTCACCATGCAGCAGATGCAGGAAATGGCCGCCTATGGATTCATCATCGGTTTCAGTTTCTATGCGTTTGCCATTATGGCTATAGTGGTACCAGTACAGCAGCATGGAACCCAGCGAAGCCATCAGACGGTCAGCGATATCGCGTGCGCCAGGGTTATTGTGATCATCTTTTTCTGGCAATACGCAGCCCAGTGCAGAAACACCAGTTCGCATGACATCCATAGGGTGAGATGATGCAGGCAACCATTCCAGTGCTGCCTTGACATTCGCTGGCAGGCCGCGCAGGGCTTTCAGCTTGGCCTTGTAGCCGCGCAATTCTGCGACGGTAGGCAATTTGCCATGGACCAGCAAATGGGCAATTTCTTCAAACTCGCAGGCGTCAGCCACGTCCAGGATATCGTAGCCGCGATAATGCAGGTCATTACCGGTTTTGCCTACGGTACACAGGGCTGTATTACCAGCAGTAACGCCAGACAGGGCGACGGATTTCTTAGGTTTGAAAGGAACTGCTTCAGTCATGATTATTTCTCCAGAGGTTCATATTCAAGGCTGTTCCCATCCGCCAGCTTGATGTGGCACAAGGGTGGGACAGCTTATATCATTATTATTTGGCTTTTTGCTGTGCGAACAGTGCATCCAGCTTTTGTTCAAAGTCGTGGTAATTGATGCGCTCGTACAGTTCCATACGGGTTTGCATGGTATCGACAACATTCTTTTGCGTACCATCACGACGTATCGCGCCATAGACGTTTTCTGCCGCCTTGTTCATGGCACGGAAAGCTGACAAAGGATACAAGACCAGACCTACATCCACCGCTGCCAGCTCTTCGACGGAGAACAGGGGCGTCGCACCAAACTCGGTAATATTTGCCAGGATAGGTACTTTGACGGCATTGGCAAATTGCTTGTACATCGCCAGCTCAGTAATCGCTTCCGGGAAAATCATGTCAGCACCAGCTTCTACGCATGCCAAAGCGCGGTCTATTGCGGCTTCCAGACCTTCAACTGCCAGCGCATCAGTACGCGCCATGATGACGAAGTTGTCGTCAGTACGCGCATCTACGGCAGCTTTTACGCGGTCTACCATTTCCTGTTTGCTGACGATTTCCTTGCCAGGGCGGTGACCACAACGCTTGGCGCCCACCTGGTCTTCGATATGGATAGCCGCAGCACCGAACTTAATCATGGACTTGACGGTACGTGCCACATTGAAGGCAGATGAACCAAAGCCGGTATCTACATCGACCAGCAAAGGCAGATCGCAAACGTCAGTAATACGGCGTACATCGGTCAGGACATCATCAAGATTGGAAATACCCAGGTCAGGCAAGCCCAGGGAACCGGCAGCGACGCCGCCGCCAGAAAGGTAGATCGCCTTGAAACCGGCACGTTTAGCCAGTAAGGCATGGTTGGCATTGATTGCACCGACGACTTGCAGCGGGGATTCTTCCTGCATCGCCTTGCGGAAGGCGGCACCTGCGGAGTATGTACTCATGTGTATGCTTTCAGATTAATGAACAGATTCTGGGTTGCATATTGCAATCGGCGTGCCAGCCTGAGGATGACAAAGACATTTCCTTGCCAACCTCATATAAATCAAACACTTATTTTCTTTTAGGGCAGAACAAAGTCTGTGCATGACTTCAATTTTGTTTCATAATACCGTTTCATATTGAGAATCGAAACATCAGTTGAAACATTAATGAAACATCCACCGACAATACGCGATAATCAGGACAAGCCAGTCATCTGGACGGTGTCCATCTCACGCCTGTTCGACATGTTCCGCGACATCATGGTCGAATACGATGTCAGTGCTGACATAGAGCCCATACACATGGGTTTCGAAGAAGCTGCCCAATATCTGAAAGAACGTCTGCAAACCGAGAGGTGCGATGCAGTCATCGCCGCAGGCTCGAATGGAGCCTACCTCAAGAACCGCCTGCCAGTCCCGGTCGTCATCGCCAAGGCCAGCGGCTTTGACGTCATGCAGGCGCTGGCCAGGGCGCGCAAGGTGTCGCCTGCCATAGGCCTCATCAATTACCAGGAGACCATGCCTGAGCTGACGGATTTCAAAACGACTTTCGGCTTCCCGCTGGAGCAGCGTACCTATGTGACCGAAGAAGATGCGCGTGCCCAGATCAGTGAACTTAAAGCAAGTGGGATCAAGGTCATTGTCGGTGCCGGACTGATCACCGACCTGGCTGAAGAAGCAGGCTTGACTGGCATTTTCATGTATTCCGCGACGTCAATACGACAAGCCTTTGACGACGCGCTCGAAATCGCCCGTCTGACACGGCTGGAATCTGCCCGCGGACGGCATCACCCTGCAGCTGAATCACTACGCGCCAAGCATGGTCTGAATGATTTGCGGGGTGACTCCGCCCTTATGCAAGCCACCCGCAAGTCCATCGCCTTATTTGCACGTTCCCCGGCAACGGTGTTGTTACAAGGTGAAACCGGGACTGGCAAGGAATTGGCGGCTCAGGCACTACACAGGGAAAGCACACGGGCGCGCCAGCCCTTCGTCGCCGTAAATTGCGGTGCCATCGCTGAAAGCTTGCTGGAATCTGAATTATTTGGCTATGAAGAAGGTGCTTTTACCGGTTCCAAGCGTGGCGGCCACGCCGGTTTATTTGAAATTGCCCACAGAGGCACGGTACTCCTGGATGAAATCGGTGAAATGCCGCTGACTTTGCAAACCCGGTTATTGCGCGTACTTGAAGAGCGCGAGATCAATCGTGTGGGCAGCATGCGCCCCATACCTGTGGATGTACGCATTATCAGCGCCACTCATTGCGATCTGGAAAGCAAGGTAAAAGAAGGAAAGTTTCGTGCTGACCTGTATTTTCGTCTGGCCGTATTGCGTCTGCATCTGCCTGCATTAAGGCAGCGCCCCGACGATTTGCTGCCCCTTGCTGAATGGTGTCTCAAACATGCACTGGCAGCCATGGGGGTCAGGCCACACGCCAATCTGCATGCGGAAATAGGTAGTTGCGTCACGCTGCTGCAAGACTACAACTGGCCAGGAAATGTAAGAGAATTACGTAATCTCATGGAACGTCTGGCTCTGTTTTTGGCAGCAGAGCCGCTGCAAGCCCTGACACCGGGCTTCGTCGCAAAAATCCTGCCTGAACTGGATCTGCATCAGTCACCGGCAGATACTGCAAATACATTCATCAATTCAGCCCGCAATTTACCTGCGCCAGAGTCAATGGATTCCGTCATGGAAAGGTTCAATCACAACCGCGAAGCGGCTGCGGACTATCTGGGGATCAGCAGAACGACTTTGTGGAGACGCCTGAAGCAAAAAGCGTAATCATTTGAAACATTAATTGATCATCTGAACCACGAATTTTGTGCCTCACTAAGGTAGAATGAATTTACGCTGTCACTCACAATCTTTGGGTGCAATTATCTTGCATAAAATATATTATGAAAAAACTACTTATTGTTGACGATAGTAAAGTTTCTCGCATGGTGATCCGTGCGCACGTCAAAGCAGTGCATCCAGACTGGGAATTTTTTGAAGCTGGCAATGGCGAAGAAGCCATCAAGTCAGTCATAGAGAACAAACCAGACTTTTGCACCATGGACATCAATATGCCGGGCATATTGGGAACTGATGCTGCTGAGCAAATCTTGCAGCAACATCCTGGTGTACGCATCGCCATTTTTTCGGCGAACGTACAAGACACCATGCAAAACAGGGCCACCTCCATAGGTACCATCTTCGTGGCTAAACCAGTTACTGAGAAGTCCATCACTATCGTTCTCAATTATTTCGCGAGCTGAAAATGAATTCCCTGACCGAACTTCATCTCGATGCACTAAGCGAGGTATTCAATGTCGGTGCTGGCAGGGCTGCTGCCAGCCTCAGCGACATTGTCGGTGAAGAAGTTCGCCTGTCAGTCCCTTCAGTTGAAATCCGCAAATCCTCAGAGATTGATGTCTCGTCCATGGGTTTGCAAAATGATCGCTTTGGTGCGGTACACCAGACCTTCAGCGGCTCTTTTGAAGCTGAAGCCATACTGCTGTTCACTGAAGAACATGCGCTGAAAATCGTGCGCGACATGATGGGCTCGCAAATCAGCCTGGAAGATCTGGCCGAGTTTGAACAGGAAGCCATGTGTGAGCTGGGCAATATCATCCTTAATGCCTGCCTGTCGGCCATGGCAGATATGTTGAATATACCGCTGAATTGCTCTCTGCCGGATTACTCTGTGGCCAGTACGGAAGAAATCTTCCGCCGTGTCAGCAATGATCTACAGCAACCCTATGTTCTGCTGCTACATATTGACCTCGCGATTGAGAGCCGGCATTCTGAAGGGCATTTGATTTTCTTGCTGAGCTCAACTTCCCTGACAGATTTGGTGACGCAGCTTGATCGCTTCCTGGGGGTAGTTTAATGGCACAGTTGATGCCTCCCTCTGCCTTCCGGGTCGATGAGATATTAAATACCATCAGCCTGGGGTTGATAGTGCTTGATACCAACCAGACCATACTTTTATGGAACGGCTGGGTAGAAAGATATAGTGGCATCCCGGCCAGCCAGGCTATAGGCAGGCAGATTTCTGAAGCTTTTGAAGAATTACCCAGCCGTGCGATCCTGAGTGCAATCACCAATACCCTGAGCTATGGCTTGCCCGTAGTCTTGTCGAATGCCTTGCACCGTTCACCACTGCCCCTGTTCCAACGTGGAGAACAGGATATTGAAAAAAAACGCATTGATCAATCCATCACCATCACACCAATTGCTGCAGAAGATGGCGCACGCCAGTGCCTGATACAGATCAGTGATTCAACCACGTCGATCAAACGCGAAAAAATCCTGCGTACCCACTCTGAAGCATTGAAGCGAGAAGCCACCACCGACAGTCTGACTGGCATCTATAACCGCCGCTTCTTTGATGAACACTACAAAATGGCCCTGGGCCATGCCGTGCGTCACAACGTGCCCTTGTCTGTGTTCATGGTCGACATTGATTACTTCAAGGAGTACAACGACAACTATGGTCATGTGGCGGGTGACAAGGCCCTGATACAGGTCGCCGCAGCCTTGCGCAAGCAATTGCTCAGAGCCACTGATGTACTGGCGCGTTTCGGCGGTGAAGAATTCATCCTCATGCTGCCCAACATGGCACCTGATTCTGCCATGCAGTTTGCAGAAAAACTGCGCACTGCAGTCTGGGATTTGAATATACCGCATTTTAAATCGCACATCGGCCAGCAAATCAGTGTCAGCATAGGCTTTAGCAACTACCACAAACATCCTGATGTTGATGCCAATTCCTTGCTCAAATGTGCAGATGCAGCGCTCTACGAAGCCAAGAAGGCGGGCCGCAACCAAAGTCATTATTTGCCCTTGCAGCAATTCAGCACACAAACTGCCGCACCAGCAGGTACTTTACATAAATCCATCAGTCATTAACATCTGTCATTAAATACAGTCCACTAATGCAGACTGGCCATAGATTGCCCCACCCTTTCAGGAACTACTATGACTAATTTTGTTTCATGCTTTTCCGTGTCCCGCCGCCTCATGATCGTGGCCTTGGGCTTGTTGGCATTCGCAGGCATGGCACAGGCGCAGCAGATCTTGCGCGTATCTGCTATTCCTGATGAAGCACCAACAGAATTGCAGCGTAAATTCAAACCCCTGGGTGCCATGCTGGAGAAAAAGCTGGGCATGAAAGTCGAATTCATCCCCGTCACTGACTATGCAGCTTCGGTAGAAGGCCTGATCAATAAGAAACTCGACATGGTCTGGTTTGGCGGTTTCACCTTCGTACAGGCCAAGGTTCGCAGCAAAGACCAGGTGATACCGCTGGTACAACGTGAAGAAGATGAAAAATTCAAATCGGTCTTCATCACCACCGATAAAAACATCACCAAGCTCGAAGACCTGAAAGGCAAGACCTTTACCTTTGGTTCTGAATCGTCCACTTCTGGCCACCTGATGCCACGCTCTTATTTGCTGGCAGCCAAAATTAACCCTGATACGGACATGAAGCGCATCGCCTTTTCTGGCGCGCATGATGCGACTGTGGCTGCCGTGTCTGGCGGCAAGGTAGATGCAGGTGCGCTGAATATTTCAGTCTGGGAAAAACTGCTGGCGCAAGGCAAGGTCGATACCAAACTGGTCCACGTGTTTTACACCACGCCAGGCTATTTTGACTATAACTGGTCGGTACGTGCCGACATGCCTGTCGACTTGCGCAAGAAGATCACAGATGCCTTCCTGAACCTTGATCCGGCCAATCCGCAGGACAAGGAAATCCTTGACCTGCAACGTGCGACGCGCTTCATCCCTACCAAGGCTGACAACTACAAGGCCATAGAAGCGGCAGCACATAATGCCAGCCTGCTGAAGTAATGCCGGCAGCAATGTCGGTAGTAATGACTACAGTACAGCTGCGCTTGCAGCAATTGAGTGTGGCTTTTTCCGGTGCAGTACACACTGCATCGGTGGCAGGACAAGCGCAACAGCAATACATACTTGAAAATCTTGATCTGACAGTCACCCGGGGCGAGCAGATTGCCATCATAGGTCCGTCTGGTGCTGGCAAAACCACGCTGTTGCATACCCTTGCTGCTGCCCATCAGCCTGCCAATGGTCAATTCCATTTCATGGACCAGGATGTCTGGGCGCTGTCACATACGGCACGCCATGTCTTGCGCCGTCACCTGTTCCTGGCACCACAAACACCGCCACTGCCTGCACGCCAGCGCGTCGTCACGGCGGTGCTGGCCGGCCGCCTGCCGCACTGGACACTGGCTCAGGCCTTGCGCAATCTTATCAAGCCCGCAGACCCGCTGGCTGCCTGGCAAGCCTTGCAGCGTTTTGATCTGCAACACAAGTTGTATGCCAGGGTAGATAAACTGTCTGGCGGTGAACGCCAGCGCTGCGGACTGGCACGCCTGCTATTGTCCGATGCCAGTCTCTTGCTGGTGGATGAGCCGCTTTCTGCGCTTGACCCCACGCTGGCACTGCAAACCCTGAATACCCTGCAGCAGGAAGCAAAACAACGTAAGGCAACGCTGATCTGCAGCCTGCATCAGGTGGAACTGGCTCGTCAGCACTTCCCGCGCATCATAGGTTTGCGCGCTGGTAAAGTCCTGTTCGACAGCAATAAGGTGGACGATCAGATGATCGCTGATCTGTACCGGAATACCGGCAGCACTGAGCAGCATTCTTTGGATATGACTGCGCTGGATCAGCCTGATTTTTCTGACGCGCCCCGCTGTTTTTAAGCGCGATGACACAGCAGACAAACCATTCAGATATACAGCATGATCCCGCATGGCGCATGCGGGTGACTGTCACGCTGAGCATACTGGTGCTGCTCTGGCCCATGCTGCTGATCACTGAATTCAAACCCTGGCAACTGATCGATGCGCAAAGCCTGGGCGCGACCTGGCGTTTCCTGTCAGGCTTTTTCCCACCTGCGCATTCGACAGAATTTTTATTGATCGTACTGGAGGCAACCTGGCAAACCATCGCCATTGCCACGGCGGGCCTGACGCTGGCACTGCTGGGTGCAATCCCGATGACCCTGATCGTCAATGAGCATTTATCGATATCACGCATAGGCAGCGGACGCATGCATGGCATGGCCAGGCTGTTACGCCAGATAGTACGCTGGAAGCTGGTCTTGCTGCGCAGCGTACCGGAACTAGTCTGGGCCTTGCTGTTTGTGCGCCTGGTCGGGCTGGGGCCGACTGCGGGTGTATTTGCCATCGCCCTTACCTATGCAGGCATGCTGGGCAAGGTCTATGCTGAAATACTGGAAGCCAATGATGGCCACGCCACCGACAGCCTGTTAAGAAATGGCAGCAGCCGTCTGACGGCATTCCTGTATGGGGCCTTGCCCAATGCGGCACCAGAATTGATTTCCTACACCATCTACCGCTGGGAATGCGCCATACGCGGCTCCGTCGTCATGGGCTTTGTCGGCGCTGGCGGCTTGGGTCAGCGTATGGATGAATCGATGAAAATGTTATCTGGCGCTGAAGTGTCGACCATGCTCATCGTCTTCGTGTTGCTGGTCGGCATTGCTGACCTGACCAGTAAATTATTCCGCAAGGCGCTGGCATGAGTATGCACGATACGCACAATAACCACGACATGCCAGTCGCACCGGCGCTATTGACCCCACTCAAACTGGCATTAAGTGCGGGGATCATACTGCTGGTCATTGCCAGCTTTGTCAGCCTGAACATGGAATGGCGCGCTCTGTTCAGCGACGATGCCGCTGGTAAAACCTGGGAATTCCTGCAAGGCTTTGCACCACCTGACATCAGCCCTGCCCTGCTTAACAAAACCGCCTTCGCTTCTGTTGAAACCCTGGCCATGTCGGCATTGGGCACCCTGATTGCCGCCATCCTCGGTCTGTTGTTGGCCCTGCCAGCCAGTGGCCGCTTCGGCAGGATTGCAAAAAGCAGTACGCGATTATTTTTGAATGTGGCGCGTGCCATACCCGAACTGGTGTGGGCATCCATCATGCTGATCGCCGCCGGCCTGGGACCATTTGCCGGCACCATCGCGCTGGCCGCTCACACCACTGGTGTACTTGGCCGCCTGTTTGCGGAAGTACTGGAAAACGCCGCCCCGCAGGCTGAATCCACATTACGCCTGAACGGCGCTTCTGCCGTCAATGCCTTCCTGTACTCTACGCTGCCACAAAGCCTGCCGCAAATGCTGTCCTACACCCTGTACCGATGGGAAAACAATATCCGCGCCGCCGCCATACTCGGCGTAGTCGGTGCTGGTGGGTTGGGACAGATGTTGAAGTTTCATTTATCATTATTCCAGATGCAAACGGCAGCCACTGTCATCATCGCCATGCTGATACTGGTGGCTATGGTGGATGCATTGAGCTTTGCGATGCGACGCTGGATGATGCGTTGATTCCTTTCCAAGAGTATTCACATATATTTGACCATCATGTCTGTCTTCAAAATCCCTGAATCTTTAGAAACAACCAGGCTACAACTCAGGATGTTCAGAGAAGAGGACTGGCGTGCACTGCACGAACACTATTCTGATCCTGAATGCACGAGCTTTACCTTTCGTCGTGCCCTGACCGAAGGCGAAAGCTGGCGTGCCATGGCCAGCATGCTGGGCCATTGGCAGTTACGCGGCTATGGTCCCTATGCCATCGTTGAAAAAACTTCGGACGCCGTCATTGGTGTTGCAGGTCTGTGGTATCCAAACGACTGGCCAGAACCAGAAATAAAATGGGCACTGACAAAACGCTATTGGGGCAAGGCTTATGCCAGCGAAGCGGTCCGCGCGGTACAAAGCATGGCCACAGAGTATCTGGCAGATTTGCGGCTCATCAGCTTTATCCATAGCGACAACCTGGCCTCAATAAAACTGGCACTGGCTGTTGGTGCTACGCTGGAAAGACAGGTAGAGTTCCGTGGTGGCCTGTGGCATATTTACCGCCATCCACAAAAACCGTAAACCTGCCAATGAGCCTGTCCGCCAAACCTTATCTGCAACGCATCAGCATACGCGATGATGCTGCCATTGATTTTGACAGCTACCCTTACCACATCCCGGCAGTCAGGGAACTCGACATGCTGGAATTTCATGCCGATGTGACTTTTTTCGTCGGTGAAAACGGTGCAGGCAAATCGACAGTGCTGGAAGCCATTGCCATGGCACTGGGTTTTGGGCAAGAAGGTGGGACAAAAAATGTTGCGTATCGCACTACCGAATCCGTCTCTTCACTGCATCAGAATTTGAGGCTATCGAAAAGCTTCAAAAAACCGCGTGATGGGTACTTCTTGCGTGCTGAGAGTTTCTTCAATGTTGCCACCTATATGGACGAAGTTGGCTATGTCGATGGCTACGGTGGTTCGTTACATACACGCTCCCACGGTGAATCTTTCATGGCACTGTTGCTCAACAAGCTGCAAGGCAATGGCCTCTACCTGATGGACGAACCAGAAGCTGCGTTGTCACCCAACCGCCAACTGGCCGCCCTGAGCGCCATACATCAACTGGTGCAGGATGGCTCGCAATTCATTATCGCCACCCATTCACCAATACTACTGTCGTATCCACACGCAAAAATTTACCAGTTTGACGGTAGTGGCATTACGGAAACCAGTTATGAAGACACGGAACACTTTGCAGTGACCCGTGACTTCCTCAACAATTATCCCAAGCGGCTGGAGCAATTGCTGGTAGATGAAGAGTAAGTAAAACCTACCAACTGATCACACAAGACAAAGCCAGCAAACCCAGGGCCAGGACAAAGTACAGTAACTGCAAAGGTATCATCCACTTCGCCCGGGTCGCCCAAGGTATGCGTGCCAGCGCCAGCACGCCAACCAGATCAGCCAGGGGTGCCATGATGGGCATGGTCAGTGCCGCCTGCCCGCTGCCGGAATGGATGAAGAAGTTGATGACAGACTGGATCACAAACATCTTGTGTGCCGCAAAGATAGGGTGAGAAGACTGCACGAAAGGCATGAGGAAGTTCAACATGGTGTCGATGATATTGGCATCACGCGCCAGTATCATGGTGCCGCGTGCCAGGGCAATCACCAGTGCCGTGGTCACCAGGTCTTTGGCACCCTGCATGAAGGCTTCGACAAAACTGTCGGCATTCAATTTGCCCACTACGCCTACCAGAATGGCCATGACCAGAAAATAGCCTGGGCAAATTCAATGTCAGTTTGAGCGGTACCTATGTCATCGACTACAAGACCCGTAACACCGCTGCCAGCCAGGAAGTGAATGGAATGGTGTAGGTATCTATACCGACACCCAGGTAGTACAACGCTGGAGGCATACCCTGACGTTTGACTTTGACCGCGGCCCATGGGGTGCGACACTGCAACAGACTTACTACCAGGCTTATCACGACCAGAATGCCCTCGCCGATGGCAGCACCCGTGACGTGCCCGCCTATGTCTTGTGGGATTTGAGTGGCAGCTATAAGTTCAGCAAGGCATTCAGCCTGCGTGCAGGTATCAAGAACCTGTTGGATACCAACCCGCCACGTTCCAACCAGATATATAGCTTCCTGGCTGGCTATGATCCCAGCTATACCGATCCAAGCGGCCGCTTCGTCTATATCTCTGGTAACTATTCGTTTAAATAAGCAGTATCAATAATCAATTCCAAAGTAGCGCCTGCGTGGATATTAGGGACAACACTTGGTGTTGTCCCTTTTTTTAAATTCATGCTCATAGTGATGATTCGAATCACTTACAATATCAAAAAATCAGGATGGAAATAATGACAATTTCTCTGAAAAATACAGGCTCGGGCTTACGTATCTTGCTCAGTTGCCTGGTTCTCTTACTTTGGCAATTACCCATGAATGCTCATGCAGAAGACAAGTCACCACAACAATCCAAAGGCTCACTCGTCATCATAGGCGGCGCCTTGCGGGTCGATAATGCCGTGGTCTGGCAGCGCATCGTGCAACAGGCTGGTGGCAAAGGCGCAAAGATTGCTGTTATACCAGCGGCAGCAGGTAGCCCGGAAAAGTCCGGGGGATTCGCAGTGGAATCCCTGAACCAGCATGGTGCCCAGGCTTTTATAATTCCCCTGTCGGTCAGACATGCGCAATTCAAGCCAGAAGATATCGTCAACAATGCCGCCTGGCTGGATAAACTCAAAGATGCCAGCGGTGTGTTTTTCACTGGCGGCGACCAGGGTCGCATTGTGCAGGCGCTGGTCAAGCCGGATGGTAGCAAGACAGCGATGCTGGAAGCCATCTGGGCGCTATATCAACGCGGTGGTGTCATCGCTGGCAGCAGTGCCGGTGCTGCCATCATGAGTACCACGATGTTTTACGATGCCAAACCTGTGCTGCCTACGCTCAAGCTTGGTGTTACTGATGGCAAGGAAATTGCGGCTGGTCTGGGCTTCATCGGCCCGGATGTATTCATAGACCAGCACCTGATCATCCGTGGCCGCTTTGCCCGCATGTTGCCTGTCATGCTAAAAAAGAATTACAAGCTGGGCCTGGGCGTTGATGAAAATACAGCAATGGTAGTCAGCAACCAGGGTGACGTTGAGGTCATCGGCTATAAAGGTGCAATCCTGTTTGACCTGAGCCAGGCGACAACCGATGGCGCACAAAAGAATTTCAATATCAGCAATGCCCGCATCAGCTATCTGGACCGGGGCGACCATTTCAATTTACACACCAGGACACTGACACCTTCGGCTGACAAACTGCAGCACAAACTCAATCCTGCCCAGGCTTACAATACTGACCAGCGTTTTTATCCCGATATCCTGGCCAATACGGTAGTCACCGATCTGATGTTCCATTTGATCGATGGCAAGCAGGAGCGTGCCATTGCCCTGGCTTTTGGCATGGATGCGCAGCCTGAGCTGGGTTTTGAATTCAGCTTCAGCAAAGCGGCGGAAAGCCAGGGCTACTATTCCAATGCCTCTGGCGCAGAAAGCTATACCGTACATGGTCTGCGTCTGGATATACGACCTGTGAGCATGAACCTGCCGTTTTATAAGTAAACCCAAATACAGCCTAAGCCTCCGTTAGCGGGTTGGTCTTAACACCATCCCGTGACCTGCCCTCCATCTGCACTACATCCTCTTTTAATTTGTCGTTTGTTTGCAAATTCTTCCTCTCAGGCATCTGGGCTTCACTTACAATCAGACTACGGTCCTGCTCTGCATTCCCTGTACGTTGCAGGCGGGGCCGCCTGATCGCCAATTATTAAAACTATGCAGACCTGCCCACAAATGTAGGCGGATTAGCCTGAGGTGATACCCATTTTTCTCACGCATCCGCCCAGCGTTGCGGCACACTGCAGCAAACCAGTGAGACCACACCATGAAACTCAGCACCCGCATTATCTTGCTGTGCGCCATCACCCTGTTTGGCATTTCAGTCATTTCGGCTATTTCCCTGTACTCCTTGCGTCAGACCATGACCAAGGAGCGTACTGAGCAGATTTCCAATATGGTAGAAATGGCGCATGCCGCCATAGAGAAAGCCCATGCGCTGGAGCAGTCAGGCAAGCTCTCACGTGACGATGCGCAAAAACAGGCCAAGCTGGCGATTTCCAGTTTTCATAAAGAGGAGATGTATTTCTTTGTGCGCGGGTATTCCGATGATTTATTACGCGTGCACCCAAAAGCTGACCGCATTGGCGTTCCGCAAAAGGACATGAAAGAATCTGGTGACCGCTATCGTGCCTCGCTGGAAAAAAACAAGATAGGCGTTGTGCAGGCCATGGGTACCAGGCCTGGGGTACAGGGCCAGGTAGAGAAAATTTATGCTGTCATGCGCTTCGCCCCATGGGATTGGCTGGTAGGCACAGGTACCTATCTGGATGATATCAATGAGGCTTTCTGGCAGCAGGCAGGCATCATGCTGGGTGTGGGCTGCATCATGATGGCCATGGTGGGTGCACTAGCCTGGCATATGACACGATCAATTCTGGGGCAACTGGGGGGCGAACCTGCTTATGCGGCTGAAGTTGTGGGCCATATTGCAGAGGGTGATCTGACTACCGACATACAGGTCAGAGACAATGACCAATCCAGCCTGTTATTTGCCATCAAGACCATGCGCGACAAACTCGCGGCCGTCGTTGGTGAAGTGCGTACCGGGTCTGAATCCATCGCCACTGCCTCTGGCGAAATTGCATCCGGCAACCTGGATCTGTCTAACCGCACCGAACAACAGGCAGGCGCACTAGAAGAAACCTCATCCACCATGGAAGAACTGACTTCCACCGTCAAGCAAAATGCCGACAATGCCAGGCAGGCCAATCAACTCGCTATCTCGGCATCTGAAGTGGCGACCCAGGGTGGCAGCGTGGTAGGCAAAGTCGTAGCCACCATGGGCTCCATCAATGAATCATCGAAAAAAATCGTCGATATCATCAGCGTGATCGATGGCATTGCCTTCCAGACCAATATCCTGGCATTGAATGCAGCCGTCGAAGCTGCGCGTGCCGGTGAACAAGGGCGCGGTTTTGCCGTAGTCGCCAGCGAAGTGCGCAACCTGGCGCAACGTTCAGCCTCTGCAGCCAAAGAAATCAAGACCCTGATAGACAGCTCGGCAGAAAAAGTCGAAGAAGGCGGCAAGCTGGTTGCCATCGCCGGTTCTACCATGGATGAGGTAGTCGCCAGCGTCAGGCGTGTGACCGATATCGTCGCCGAAATTGCCTCGGCCAGCCAGGAGCAGAGCTCAGGCATAGAACAGGTCAATCATGCGATTGTTGATATGGATAATATGACGCAGCAAAATGCCGCGCTGGTAGAACAAGCGTCTGCTGCGGCCCAGGCCATGAATGAACAGGCAGCCAGCCTTGCGCAAGTGGTGAATATTTTCAAGGTGCAGCAACAAGTTGGCGCTACACCCCAGGTAAGCCGGGCGAGTATACGTCCAGCGCAAACAGGTCGGGCAAATCAGCCACGCCGCTTGCGCTAACTCGTCATTTAAATCGCAATTAACTAGAAAAAACGTTAGAGAAAAATCTTCCCGCTCAATGTGGCAATGATGCGCTGGCGCTGCAAAGCCTGCTCACTTGCCGTATTGTCGCGGACTGAATTGACAGAAAGATCAATGACGCTCGTCTGTTTGTCTGGTTGATTTTTGGTATCCACCAGCTTACCAAACTCATAACGGGATATCGTCAGATTGCGGTCATGGCTCTTTTCCAGACGCGCAGTATTCAATTGATTTTTTTCAAATCCAAGATCCAGTTTGCTGCTCTCATGATCGTCTACTTTCACGTAGCGATAATTCTGCGAACTCTTGCCCTCATCAAGCACCGGTTTTTTGCCAGATTTTAATTCAAGATGAAAAGCTGCACTGAGACTGGATTCCAGGTTCTGGCTGATCTTTCCACTTGCCAGATGCCCTTCCTGCGTGGTCTTCTGGCTGGTCTGGAAGTTGAAATAATCACTTTCCTGCAAGCGCGCCGGATTTGGTGAGGTGGTCACGCCTTTGATCTTCGCATCAAAGTCTGCCAGGCCGGTTAACAATGAACTGGCACTGGTATCCCAAAAGGCTGGTGTCTTTGCTGGCGCCAGGCCTTGCACACTATTGTCATCATCCAATGTATTGATTTTCTGCATCGCAGAAAACGCTTCCTTATATTGTGATACCAGGCCCTCATCTGCATTGCCACGCTTGGCAGCATTATCGATTTGCCCAAGGAATTGCTGGATAGCGTTATTTCTTTGTGTCGCATTCCCCCGGAGCCCGGCGTTGTCATGTTTGACATCAATATCAATCACACCACTGTCTGATGTCAGCTTGAGCTGGTGATGTGATTCATTAATCTTGTAATCAAGCTGGCGCTCACCTGCCTTGATATTAAACTCCAGCGAACTGACGACAGAGGTGTCAAAGCCTGACAAAGCACCCAGATTGATCTTGTTATCCGTAAAATAACTTTGCGCCGCAGCTTCCAGTCCTGCGGCCAGTTTATCAAGCGCCTTGCTATCTGTTTCACTCAATTCTGCATCGCTGCTGGCTTCTACACTGAGACCACTAGCATTACTTTTGATGGATAAAGTAACACTGCGTCCTGAAGCCAGCTTCACACTCAGCCCCAGGCTTTGGTCGGGGCGGTCACGCAAGTCATTCAAACTGACCTGGCCTGCTTCGGCCACGGCTTTATTGTCAGCACCGGCATCCAGAGATGTCGTGATGTAGGCTTGTTTGACATCTGCACCAGTGGAATGCAGGCGGTCTATGAGGCCAGTAGCCAGACCATTGAAACGCCCTGAAGTGGTCGTCGCTGCAATCGCATTTTGTTGCAGTAAATAACTGAAATGATCGTCGCTCTTGTTTTCCCACCATTGAGATGAGGTAGTAGTTGTAGATGCAACACCTGACTGGTTATATGTCTGGCCCACACCATCATTACTTGATGAGCGTAAATTGACTTGATATGAACTTGTAGATGTAGTTGAGTACGAAGCAGCAGAACTAGCCAAAGGGCTGGCAGAAGTCTGACTGTTTACATTCTGTGTCTGACTGACACCAGGGCTTGCTACTGTATTTAAACTTGTAGAAATAGTCGACATGGCTTGCATGCATCCTTGAAATAAATCCTTGCTTAATCTTCCTTATTATCGACAATATTTATTATTACTTTAGCAAAAAGAGGATGGAAAACCGGATTATTCATGCTGCCTTGCACATAAAAAAAGAGATGCTCTTGCATCTCTTTTTTTTATTTTGCTGAACCAATAAGTCAGCAATCTTCCTGAGTGATCAGGAAAGGCTCCAGACATATTCCAGCTTGGTCCAGGCTTGCTGTGGCTTGCCATCTTTAGCGCCCGGCTTGAATTTGCAGGAAGAATAAATTTTTTGTGTTGCCTTGTCCAAAGCCTTGGAGCCACTGGACTTCTCCACTTTTGAATCAACCACCGCGCCATCTGGCCCAACCAGTACAGACAAGACCACAGTACCAGTTTCTTCATTCATCAAGGCAGATTTTGGATAAACCGGTTTTTCGCAAGTCTGCTTGTCAACAGTTGGCGCCACTTCACTGGCCAATGTAGCGAAAGAAGATGCAACGAGGACGGTAGCGAGAAGTAATTTTTTCATGGGAGTAAGGACGTAAGTTCTGGGAAAAGTTTGATATTGCCACATGGAAACAGGTGCGTATTTTACTGCACATTTTTTCCGCAACGCAACATTTTTCCCATTTAATCAGTGCAATGATTGTTAAAGATTGTGCCCCGTACGCATAGCCAAACGACCATCATTGCGCTATGACAATGTGAACTTTGCAAGGTGTTGCTCCCTGACATGGGAGCTTTGCTTTTTTCACACATCTCCACTAGTCTTAATTCATGCATTCTGTTGTCATAAATGCTGCCCATAAAAATGAAACGCTTGATTGAGCACTTTGATTGAACACATATAGGGAGACCATGAAAATGAAGATATTCAAATTGTTGATGGTATTACTGCTGGCAGGTCAATTCAACTTCGCCCTGGCTGACGACAATCCTGCCGATGCCATCGCCATGGTCGATAAAGGCCTGGCTTATATGCAAAAAAATGGCAAGGATGCTCTGGTACAGGAAATCAATAATAAAAATCCAGAGTTTATCAATGGCTCGATTTATCTTTATGTGCGTGGACTTGATGGTGTAGTTATTGCCCACCCTATCAACCCTAAACTGATAGGCAAAAACATGCTGGACCTGCCAGATGCAGATGGCAAATACTATCGCAAGGAAATCATTGCCCTGGCCAAAAGCAAGGGCAAAGGCTGGGTAGACTATCGCTACAACAATCCTGTCAGCAAACAGATAGAAAACAAAACCACTTATATTTTTCGCAGTAATGACGTGATACTTGAAGCAGGGATATATAAAGGAAAATAATTAAAGAGTAATAATTAAGGATCACAAGTTTCTCTAATACAGCACTTAGCAAAAAGGTATCGTTTTCTCGATACCTTTTTTATTTTTGTGACCGGGAAAAACAGCATTGAAATAACAGCCTTGCAAACACTTTGTACGGCATCGCACAGACGAATAAGTTTTCATCAAGTAATTTCTGTCCAGGCATCATGACAAGAGACACTCTTGCATGGGCAAAGGGTTTATAGCAAACCGGCTGGCGACTTTGTCACGACAGTCTTTGGCTACCTTCAATTTGCAAAGTTTACAAGGAGCCAGCTCATGGCCAAGAGAATTCTCGTCGTTACGCCTGTTATTGCCGATGCCCTGGCACTTCAGGAAGCGCTGCTAAAAGCCCGCGATGGTTATTATGAAACCGTGTTTGCAGATAGCCTGTCCAGCGCCGTCGAACACCTGCAAGATAAAACCAAACCCATAGACATCATATTGCTTGACTGCTTCCTGCCAGACAGCAAGGGCATAACCAGCTTCCAGCATTTATTTGCCATCGTTCCCAAAATCCCCATACTCACTATCTGTGACACTGATCATGCACTGGCACTGGAAGCCGTAGAACTCGGTGCCCAGGGTTTTCTGACACGGGGCCATTTTTCCAGTTACCTGGTGCCACAATCGTTGCGCAATATTATTCAGCGCAAAGCCGTTGAAGATGCTGCCTTCCTGGAGAAAGCACGGGCAGAAATCACCCTCAACTCCATCAGCGATGCGGTCATAGGCACGGACATGGCGGGTAATATTGATTACCTGAATGTCGCTGCTGAACATATCACGCTGTGGAAGCGAGAAGAAGTACAAGGCCAGCCCATTGCTACGGTCATGCCGCTTATACAAAGCGAAAACAGACAAGTGAAAGCCAATCCCGTCATGCAAGTGTTACAGCAAGATACCGCCACCACACTGACACCCGGCACCATATTGCTCAGACGTGATGGCAGCGAGGTCGCCATCGAAGACTCTACTGCACCCATCCACGATGCATACGGCAATCTGGCTGGCGCTGTCATGGTGTTTCGCGACATCACGGCGACCCAGGCCATGGCAGTGAAAATGGCTCACCTGGCACAACATGATTTCCTGACTAATCTACCCAACCGTGCACTCTTGAATGACCGCATCGCACAGGCCATAGGCCTCGCTAAACGGCGCGAGACACATCTGGCGGTGCTATTCCTGGACCTGGACAATTTCAAGCATATCAATGATTCCCTGGGTCATGCCCTGGGCGACATGCTATTGAAATCCGTCACAGAACGCCTGTGCGCTTGCGTGCGTAGTTCTGATACGGTCAGCCGTCAGGGTGGCGATGAATTCGTGATACTCGTGACAGACGACAAGTCTGCCGAGAATGCCGCCTTCACTGCCGAAAAATTATTGAAGTCGCTGGCCACACCGCATAGCATCAATGGCCATGAGCTGTATGTCACAACCAGCATAGGTATCAGCTCATACCCTGCTGATGGTACTGATGCAGACACCTTGATTAAAAACGCCGACACGGCCATGTACCAGGCCAAGGAAAAAGGACGTAACAACTTCCAGTTCTTCAAGCCAGAAATGAATGTGCGTGCCGTTGAGCGGCAAGTCATAGAAGCCAATTTGCGACTGGCAATGATACGCAATGAATTTTCTCTGCATTACCAACCCAAGATCAACCTCAAAAGCGGTGCCATTACCGGTGCAGAAGCCCTGCTACGCTGGTCGCATCCACAATGGGGCATGGTGCCGCCAGTACGTTTTATTGGTATTGCAGAAGACTGCGGCGTCATCATCCCGCTAGGTCGCTGGGTCTTGCGTGAAGCCTGTATCCAGACCAAGAAATGGCAGGATGCAGGATTGAAAATTTCAGAAATTGCCGTCAATATTTCTGCTGTCGAATTTCGTCGTCAGGACTTTGTTGGCACTGTACGCGCCATCTTGCAGGAAACCGGGCTTTCTCCCAATTGCCTGCAACTGGAAATCACCGAGAGTGTACTCATGCGAGATGCAGAAAACAGTATTGCCATACTGCAGCAATTGAAAGACATGGGCATACAACTGGCTGTCGATGATTTTGGTACCGGCTATTCCAGTCTGAGTTACCTGAATCAATTCCCTATTGATGTATTGAAGATCGACCAGTCCTTTGTCAATGAAATCGGCGCCAACAAAACCGACGGCGATGGCATCATCGTCAGTGCCGTCATCGCCATGGGCAATAGCCTGAAACAAAAAGTCATTGCAGAGGGCATAGAAAAACAGGGGCAATTATCCTTCTTGAAGGCTCAGCATTGTGAGGAAGGACAAGGCTATATTTTCAGCCGGCCACTGGCTGCCGAGCAATTCGCGAAAATGCTGCGTCTCGGGATTACTGCACATGCCCCTATTCCCGTGCTGATGCCGAATTGAATTTATAAAGACTCAGAAAAAAACGGACATGCAAGCATGTCCGTTTTCATTTTGAGCCAAGCAGTCAATACTTATTCGTAATCACTGACTGGTATGCAAGAGCAGAACAGATTGCGGTCACCATAGACATTGTCTGCACGGCCAACCGGCGCAAAGTATTTATTCTTGCGCAGGGAAGCAACCGGGTAAGCTGCCACTTCACGGCTGTAAGCATGTGGCCACTCATTGGCGATCAACACTTCTGCTGTATGTGGCGCATGTTTCAGCGGATTATCCTTGGCATCGAATTCACCACTGGCCACCTTGGCGATTTCTTCACGGATGCTGATCATGGCATCGATGAAACGGTCGAGTTCAGCCTGAGATTCACTTTCTGTCGGCTCTATCATCAGTGTGCCAGGCACAGGGAAGCTCATGGTCGGTGCGTGGAAACCAAAGTCGATGAGGCGTTTGGCCACGTCTTCATTGCTGATGCCAGTAGCATCTGTCAATGGACGCAGATCCAGAATGCACTCATGCGCAACCAGGCCATCATGACCGCTGTACAGGACAGGGTAATGCGGTGCCAGGCGTTTGGCGATGTAGTTCGCTGCCAGGATTGCTGTTTCTGTTGCTGCCTTCAAGCCTTCTGCTCCCATCATGGCGATGTACATCCATGAGATAGGCAAGATGCTGGCAGAGCCAAATGGCGCAGCACTAACGGCAGAGATACCATCTTCACCACGGACATAGCCAGTAGATTTCTGGTTAGGCAGGAACTTCGCCAGATGCGCACCAACTGCAACCGGGCCTACACCTGGGCCGCCACCACCGTGAGGAATACAGAAAGTCTTGTGCAGGTTCAGATGGCTGACGTCCCCACCAAACTTGCCTGGTGCGGCAACGCCAACCAGTGCATTCATATTCGCGCCATCGACATACACCTGGCCACCATGGCTATGCACGATTTCGCACAATTGCTGTATGCCTTCTTCAAACACACCATGCGTAGACGGATAAGTCACCATCGCTGCTGCCAGGTTGGCACTGTGTTTTTCTGCCTTGGCTTGCAAGTCAGCCAGATCAACGTTGCCTTTGTCATCGCAAGCCACCACGACCACGTCCATGCCTACCATGCTGGCTGACGCTGGATTGGTACCGTGTGCAGAAGATGGAATCAGGCAGATATTGCGGTGTGCTTCACCACGGGATGCGTGGTAAGCCTGGATCACCAGCAAGCCTGCGTATTCACCTTGGGAACCGGCATTTGGCTGCAGGGACACGGCATCGTAACCAGTTGCTGCGCACAGCATGGCTTCCAGTTGATCGATCATTTCGCGGTAACCGATGGTCTGATCGTTTGGCGCGAATGGATGGATGCTGGAGAATTCTGGCCAGGTCACAGGAATCATTTCGCTGGTGGCATTGAGCTTCATCGTGCATGAACCCAGCGGTATCATGGTGCGGTCCAGCGCCAGATCCTTGTCTGCCAGGCTGCGCAGGTAGCGCAGCATTTCATGTTCTGCGTGATAGCGGTTGAAGGTTGGATGTGTCAGGTAAGTCGTACCACGTGTCAGCGCTGCCGGGTAGGCATCATTGACGCCAGCTTCTATCGCTGCAAAATCTGGCGTTGTCGTGATGCCGCTGGCCTTGGCAAAAATCGCCCACAGAGCTTCAACATCAGCACGTGTCACTGTCTCATCGAGAGACACACCAACCTGTGTTGCGCTGATCTGGCGCAGGTTGTAGCCCGCAGCCTGGGCAGCCTGATGGTAGGCAGCAGCATTGGCGACATTCACTGTCAGGGTGTCAAAGTAAGTGGTGTTGGCGATAGCCAGACCTTGTTGCTTCAGGCCGCCAGCCAGAACACCCGTCAGGCGGTGTACGCGCAAGGCAATCTGGCGCAAGCCTGCAGGGCCATGATAGACGGCATACATGGAAGCGATCACTGCCAGCAACACCTGTGCAGTACAGATATTCGATGTGGCTTTTTCACGGCGGATATGTTGTTCACGTGTTTGCAGTGCCAGGCGATAAGCCTTGTTGCCTTGTGCATCGACAGTCACACCAACCAGACGGCCAGGCATGCTGCGTTTGAATGCATCGCGTGTACCCATGTAACCTGCGTGTGGGCCACCAAAGCCCAGTGGTACGCCAAAGCGCTGGCTGTTACCAACAACAACGTCAGCACCCCATTCACCTGGGGAAGCGATCAGTGTCAATGCCAGCAAATCGGCAGCAGCGATGACCATCGCGCCTTTGGCATGCAAGGTGGTAGCAAATTCGCGGTAATCGCGGATGGCGCCGTCCACGCCAGGATATTGCAGCAAGATACCAAAGCAATCATTGTCCAGTGCTTCTGTACCCGTGCAAGTACGCACCTCGATACCCAGCGGCTTGGCGCGGGTTTCTATGATTTCTCGGGTCTGTGGCAAGACATCATCGCCAACATAAAACACATTTGATTTGGATTTTCCTACACGCTGTATCAGTGTCATTGCCTCAGCAGCAGCCGTGCCTTCATCGAGCATGGATGCATTGGCGATATCCATGCCAGTCAGGTCAGTGATGACTTGCTGGAAATTCAAAATGGCTTCCAGACGGCCTTGGGAAATCTCTGGCTGGTAAGGTGTGTAAGCTGTGTACCAGGCAGGGTTTTCAAAGATATTGCGCAGGATCACGCCTGGTGTATGCGTGTTGTAATAACCCTGACCGATCAAAGACTTCAGTACACGGTTTTTCGACGCCAGTGCCTTCAATGTTGTCAGTGCTTCCTGTTCGGACTTGGCTTCTGTGAATTGCGCCAGTGGCAGCACATCGTGACGGCGGATATTGGCTGGGACGATGGCATCAATCAGGGCTGTGCGGTCAGCATAGCCCAGGGTTTTCAGCATGGCGGCTTGTTCTGCTTCAGAAGGGCCGATATGGCGAGCGATGAAAGCGTCATGCGCTTCCAGTTGGGTCAGTGAAGGACGGGTCATGGTATATGAGGTACAGAAGAGTAACGTGGAATATCAGGTGTAGCTATGCGGGACCAAGGATTTCATTGCAACAGGCAAATCCATATTAAAAGAGGCAACCACAGGGCTACCTCTCTTAATGAATCTATTAAGCGATGTTCTTGGCGTAAGCTTCAGCATTCATCAAGGCATTAACATCAGCAATATTGGCTGGCTTGAGTTTGAACAGCCATGCAGCAAACGCATCAGCATTGATGGACTCTGGTGCATCGGCCAGTTCTTCATTGATGGCGACAACTTCGCCAGTCACTGGTGCGTAGATATCACCAGCTGCCTTGACGGATTCAACCACTGCGCAATCCTTGCCAGCTTCTAGTGCTGTGCCAACTTTAGGCAGGTCAACGAAAACGATATCGCCCAAAGCATCCTGAGCGAATTCAGTAATGCCGACAGTGATCGTGCCGTCTGCTTCTGTGCGTACCCATTCGTGGGATGTCGTGTATTTCAGGTCTGCTGGTACGTTCATGATGGGCTCCAGTTAAATAAATTGTTTTAGATAATAATGAGTGGCTAATCAATAGTAGTCAGTACTAGTAGCTGTACTGACTGCAGATCAAATTATACGGCCAGGATTTTGCCGTTACGGACAAAAGGCAGTTTGACAACAGATGCTGCCAGTTGCTTGTCGCGGATAACAACATGTACAGTATCGCCTACAGACACGCCCATAGGCAAACGCGCCAGCGCAATTGCCTGTTCCATTGTGGGACTAAAAGTACCGCTGGTGATTTCGCCTTCACCTTGTGCACATACTACTTTTTGGTGCGCGCGCAGTATGCCACCTTTTTCACGCAGGATCAGGCCCAGGAACTGGGCATTCTGTCCTTGTTTCTGCAGTGCCTGCTTGCCGACGAAATCGCGTTCGCTGACCAGGTCGATAGTCCAGGCCAGACCAGCATCCAGCGGATTGACTGTTTCATCCATGTCCTGGCCATACAGATTCATACCAGCTTCCAGACGCAAGGTGTCACGCGCGCCAAGGCCAGCAGGTTTGACACCCGCTGCGACAAGGGCATTCCAGAAATCAGTCACGCGATCAGCAGAAACGGCAATCTCGAAACCATCTTCACCGGTATAACCAGTGCGTGCCACCATGACTTCACCGAAGGAAGTCTCAGCGACGATGACTGCGTTGAAAGGTTTGATTTCTGCGCTGGCTGCCTTGGCTTCTGGCAAGACTTCCCATGCTTTGGCGCGGGCGTTCGGGCCCTGCACTGCTACGAGAGCAAAAGCATTTGCGCCATCGCGACGCTGGGTAATAGTCAGGCCGCTATTGGTTTCTGCATTGCGGGCATTCATCCAGGCAATGTCTTTTTCTGCCGTGCCAGCATTGACGACCAGGCGGAACCAGTTTTCGCTGAAGAAATAAATGATGAGGTCATCAATGACCGTGCCTTCAGGCTTCAACATGCAGGAATACAGAGCCTTGCCCGCGACCTGCAATTTATCGACATTGTTTGCCACCAGGCCACGCAGGAAGCTGCGTACATTCTCGCCCTGCAGATCAACGACGCACATATGAGATACATCAAACATGCCGCAATCAGTGCGCACTGCATGATGTTCTTCGATTTGGGAACCATAGTTGACAGGCATGTCCCAGCCGCCAAAATCAACCATTTTTGCACCAGCCGCACGATGGGCTGCATTGAGAGGAGTTGCCTTGAGTGATGTCGCTGCTTGCGTCATGAGTGCCTCGTTACCAGATTGAAGGGACGAACAAACGCATGCCGGCGAATAAACGCCGCATGCGCTGAAATCGCATACCCCTCTGTCCTGGTACCTGAGAGATTACGGGAGCCTTGTATGTTTGCTGCCCGTGCGCACCTTCGGTGGGTAGTCCGGCGAATATTTATAAAATAAACATGTCTGCCGCTACCGCTCTCCAGAGTTGGGGCAACTTTTAACTACCCCGTTGATCGGTCCTTTGTGCCTGAGAGTTTTTTGGGTATTAGCCCCTTCGGCGGCAACTTTCGTCACGCTCTCCCGATCAAGTAGCGCGATTATATAAGGCTTGCAAGGGCTTGGGTAGTTGAGTGTGGAAATATTTACAGAAAAACTGTGAACGGGCTGAATATTTTATTAAATAAATAACTATTTTTAGAGTTTTCAATAAACCCCGGAGCACATTATTTGTGCAGACATTTTATTACCTCAATACCCACTCAAGTATGTCACGTGCCAATTGTGCTGGCCTCTACGATCGGGCAAGAAGAGAGTTTCAGATGACTATGTTGAAATTGCTCCATCCAGTTTTGAAATTCATCTGCTGGCATAGGTCTTGCAATAAAGTATCCCTGTACAAAGTCACAGCCATATAGTGCCAGTTGATCCCATTGCTGTTGAGTCTCCACTCCTTCAGCTACTACTTTACGGCCCAAATCATGTGCCAGATCTATGGTTGACTGGACGATTCTGGACGACTCCTTACTCTCGATCATCATGGATACAAACGATTGATCAATTTTAATGTAATCGACTGGCAATTTTTGTAAATAGCTGAGCGACGAATAACCAGTGCCAAAGTCATCGATATACATAGAGATACCTATCGCACGCAACTCCCGTAACACTTGCAAAGAGAACTCAGCATCATCCATCACCATACTTTCGGTGATTTCGATTTCGAGTAAGCCTGGTTGCGCATCAAATACTTCCTGCAAATGCAAAATTTTTCCTACTAATTTGTCGTCACGTAAATTGCGTGACGACAAGTTGACTGCGATGGGTAAAGCTTTTCCGTCTTTTCCCCAGATCTGATTCATGCGCAAAGCTGTTTCAACTACCCACTCTGTCAATGGCTTAATTAAACCCGTGTGCTCTGCAAGGCTGATAAATTCACCAGGTGGTATCAATCCTCTCGTTGCATGTTTCCAACGGACCAAACCTTCGGCACCACATATTCGTCCAGTACTCATCTCAACTTTAGGTTGCAGATATAGCCTAAGGTCACCAGCTTCTATCGCATGCTTTAATTCGCCAGCCATATTCAGGTGACGTGCCTGATCTTGCTTTTGCACCGGATCAAAAATCACATAATCGGCGCTTTGCCGTTTTGCTTGCATTGCCGCCATATCGGTGAATCGCAACAAATCATGCGGCGTGTTACCGTGCTGCGGAAATAGGGCAATACCAATTTTTACCGAAACATCAATAGGAATTCCAGAAATCATGAACGGCGACTGCAATGACTTCTCTATATTCTGAACACAAGCAATTGCATCTTCGGTACCACAATCAGGTAAGAGAATGCCAAATTCGTCGCCACGAAGGCGAGCAACTATTGCCTCGTCCGGAACAAGTTGTCTCAAGCGTGCACCTAGTTCTTTGATCAACTGGTCACCTTGGCTGAAGCCGAGGGCGACGTTAATCTCGTTCAAACGTTCAATATTCGTTTGAAGGATAGTGAACGCTTGTGGCCGTTTACCGCTGTTAATGGCCGCAACGATAGATTCAACAAACTGGGTTTCGTTTGGTAATTCAGTCAAAGTATCGAAACGCGTGAGGCGCTCTATCGCCAGGCGCGTTTTTTTCTTTTCTTCGCGTCCGCGAAGTGTGCTTAATCCAAACGCGAGATCATCGGCCATCTCTGACAGCAGGGCAACTTCCTTGTCTCCAAAAGCATCCTTTTCGCTTGCATAAACGGCGATCGCACCAATGGTCTGGCCTTCAACATGCAGCGGACAGGCAATCGCACAAGCGCAAGGAGAAAATTTTTCAGACCATAGTGCATAGTATGGATCAGACTGTAAATCTGCCACGACTGAAGTTTGCGATGTCCTCACAGCCGTCGCAACAACACCACGGCCATATGGATTATTACCCCAACTCACCTTCATTTCATGCAAACCAGCAAGCCCTCCTGGAAATCCGGTTTCTGCCATCGGCATCATTGTTCTAAACTCATCATCGATACGGTATAAGACGATGGCCATTGCATAGTTACCGACGTCGACGATGGCTTTGCACATGCTGTCGAGCAGCGCCTGTTCATTTGTAGCATACAGCATCGCTTTATTTCCAGCGCTGATGGTACATAAGGCCCGGCTAACACTTTCCAGTTGGTAAACCTGCTGCTCCAGTTCATTGTTCAAGGTATTAATTTTTTCTTCCGCGTGCTTACGTTCTGTAATATCAAGACCAAGCACGTAGTAACCGGAAATAATGCCTTCGGCGTCGTGTTTCGGAATGTAATTGATTGCTTGCCAGACCCCAGGAAACGGTTGCCAGTCATAACTCTGCGCACGCCCCTGCAAGACTTTTTCTATCATCGGCGCAGCGACCACATAGCGATTTTTTCCTAGTATTTCTTCTACAGTCATACCGGAAATATCTGCTTTCTCAGCCGCAAAGCGTTCATGGTATTGCTGATTTACATAGACATAGCGTTGCTGTGCATCGACAAACGCAATCAGAGCAGGAACGCTATTGATAATTTTTTTCAGATGCTGTTCGCTTTCAAGCAATTGCATGCTTCTTTCGCGTACGCGTAGCTCAAGTGTCTCATTTTGTTCGAGGATGATTTTTTGAGCTTGGCGTGCGTTTGTTTCATCCCGGAATACGATGACAGTACCGCTAATTTGCTTGCATGAATTACTGATTGCGGCAACACTGCCTGCAATCGGATATACATGATGGCTGCGAGAAATCAGTACCGTAGGACGTAAAGCTTGCATGTGTTCGCCACCCGCCACAATCTCTGCTATTTGAGCGGATACTGGTGAATTTTCTTCTTCATGGATTAAGTAAAGAACTTCGTCAACATGCCTGCCTTTTGCCTGGACAAAATCCCATCCTGTTAAGAGTTCTGCCACAGGATTCATACGGATAATATGCGCATTCTTATCAGTCGCGAGTACTGCATCACCAATCGAATGCAAAGTTGTGCTGAGATTTTCTTCACTATCAGCGAGTGCCCGCTGAAAGCCAACATTGGTACGCAGCTGCGATAGAAACAATAAGTAAGTGCCTCCCAAACTGAATAGCAACAATAGAGCTACACCACTGCTAATGCTTGCCATCTGGATACGTGCCTGGACAAAGTCGCGATTTTTCATCTCCAATAGCGACATTTCCTGATTTTCCATTTCACGCAGGATGCTGTACATACGCTGCCTGGTTTCAATCAAGGGGGCGGTTGCAATATATGCAGTTGCGGCTGCGTAGCCCTCTGTTTTTCGTATCAATTCGGAATGTTTGGAGATAGCGATACGTTCATTGACAACATTACGCAAGCGCTTCCAGTTTTCTTGCTGGCTTGCATCGTCTGCAGTCAAGATCTTGATACGTTCGAGAGTCTTCTCTCTATCAATAATTTTTGCGTCTCGTTCTGCGAGCCAGTGCGCCTCTCCGGAAAGCCGGAAATTCTGACTGGCGTATTCCACCTTGGTGGCATCATTGTTTGCACGTAAAATAAGATCCAATACTTCATGCGCATGCGCAACCAGCTCCGAAGCCTCAGCGGCATCTTTTGCGACCTTCCAAATACTGACCGTCAAACTGACGACAACGACAGCCGCAGCAACAAACGCTGTCAGTATTGTCCTTTTAGATTTGGAAAATCGCTTCAAGGTTTGCCCCACCTGATCTACCCGAGGTACAGTCCCATGCTACATCCACCAAAACATCTCTTTGTATAGTAGTCCATTAATTTCGGGCAATACTCGAAATTAATGAAAAATAACAATAGTGCTTTTTTCGGTTTGAAGATTGTTTTTTGTTTTTTTATTATCAAAAAATTATGCACTCAGTGTATAACGAAATGATAATTTAATGTAAAGGAAGTTCGATCAGAAATAAAAATTATCGATCTGATTTACTAATGCTTGTTATGCAGCGGGAATTTCCAGCATTCCACGCTTTTCTTGCGAAATGGGAACCCAGCAGAAGTGACGACGTCCGGGTCGCCTCTTTTTGCTTCATTTTTCTTGGCAAGAGACAAGAAAGGGAGTGATTATTGGTCTCCCTCCAGCTTGCAATCATCAATGATGAATACAGGTGTTGAAAAGCGGACGAGTAAATCACTTCAAGGCTTACTAAAAACGCCTCTGGAACGCCAGCCCGGTGGATTCCTGCCAACAGCGCGCAGGAATGACGCTGCCATGTACAGCACAATTTCAGAAGAATACGTTTGGACTACATTACAAATAGTGCAGATTATTTCCCGCTTAACATCAACACGCTCTTCGCATGCACCACAACATCCTTCTCATTCAAATACTGCGGCACATAAGCCCCAGCCGCAAACGCTGCCGCCTGATCATTGTAGTGTGCATCAAATAAAACCCCGCTCTGCCCTGCAGGATTGACACCTAAAGCTTTCGAGGCATCGGCAAAATCAATCAGGCGTCGTGTCGATGGGCCATATACTACGTCCCACGGTGCTGGCCCTATTGCTGCTGCCAGATTATTCGGCAGCTCGCGCCCGCCAGCCACTTCAAACGGGCCTATGTTGAATATCTTGTCCAAAGGTTTTTGCTGTGAAAGCGGATGCTTGTGTGTCAGCGTATGCGCCTTGCCCCAAGTCCATTGCTTGCTGTCCGCACCAAACGTCTTTTGCAAATGCGCGATGCTGTCGCGCCATGCCAGTGCCAAGATATCGTCGCGAGTTTCGACCGCTGCTGTTGAGCGATTATCCCACCAGGGTGACCTTGCATCGGCCAGCAGGCGTGGCAAGGCATAGTCAAGAGCACGGGTACGCAAGAGATTTTTGAACTGTACTTCACCCACCTCATCGGCCATCGCCGCATAGATGATCTGATACAGCAATTGGCTGAAGATGGTGGGTGCTATGCTATTCGCCTGGTAACTGCCATCCCATTTTTCCAGTTGCTCCAGCAGGCGTTTGCCATCTGCATCAGTTATTTGCTTGCGCAAAATCGGCAATATGGATGGCAAAATCTGAGCGACATAATCGGTCTTGTTTTCAAGTTGCAGAGCCTGGCTGTTTTTGGTATCCCACTTCATGCCAGGTTTCGACAACAAGGCTTCCAGCCTGCGTGCGCGCTCGTTCAGATTGTAATAACCGGGGATAGCAAAATCTGCGGCTGGCAAAGGTTGTTGATTTGCAGAGACGATAAAACCACGAGCTGGATTTACTTCATGCGGGTTATCAGCAAAATCAGTAAAGCCGGGTTTGTCAGCCTCTGCTGTACTGCCATCAAGTATGAAGGCCGGATTCACATCCGTGGGCCGCTTGACCAGTTTCGCCGCCGCCCACCAGGCGATATCGCCTTGCACATTCGCCCACACCACATTCAAACCGGGTGCATGGATATTGCTGGCAGCATGGGCAGCAATTTCTTTTGTGCTCGCGCGATTCAATTCATAAAAAGCGTCTAGTACAGGATTTTCAGTTTCCAGAAATGCCCACCACATGGCGATGGGCTTGGCAGTCTGATCCTCGCCCCAGGCCTGACGGAAGGCATCGCTGATGATGGGGCCATGAGGGGACGTTCGCAATTGCAGTTTAACTGCGTCCGCACCTTTGACCTTGATGATTTCTTCACGGCTTTGCAAATCCACCCATTGTTCTTTGACCCAAACTTGATTGGAATTTTGCGGGTTGATTTTTTCAGCTATAAAATCAACATCGTCGTTCTGAAACATGGTCAGCGTCCAGCCAAAATTCTGGTTGTGCCCCAACAAGGCAAAAGGGTTAAGTGCCTGGTGATGACCATATAATTCAAAGCCTGGCATTTTGAGATGGGCTTCATACCAGACTGCGGGTGCCGAGTAAGCGATGTGCGGATCACCCGCCAGCAAGGGTTTGCCGCTGGCAGTATTCTTGCCAGCAACTACCCAGGCATTACTGCCTTCGAACTGTGGCAAGCCAAACTCCTCGATAACTTGCTGACTCGTCGTTGCGATGCGATTCATCCTGCCCCAGTCTGTCGCGCTCAATGGCAAAGACTTGATGACACCTTCGGGATACCAGGCAAAATCAAAAATGCGCAAATAATCTGCGCCCAGCTTGTCACGTATCTGTGTCAATACTGGTTCAGAACGGAAGGCTGCTGCAAAGCTATAAGCCATATAACCAGACACTGCGACCGTATCTTCTGCAGTAAACGGGCGCTTGGGTATGCCCAGCAATTCAAATTCCAGAGGTGATGCGTGGGTAGCCTGATATTGGTTGATGCCATCAAGGTAGGCATTGAGTGCTTTGACTGCGGGGGAGTTTTTATCGAATCTGGCAGCATAATCGGCAGCATGTTTGCGCAAACCCAGGGTACGGAAAAGACGGTCAGTATCCAGCAGTTTTGGGCCAAGAATTTCTGCCAGTTCACCTTTGGCCAGGCGACGCACCATTTCCATTTGAAACAGCCTGTCCTGTGCATGCACATAACCCAGGGCGCGATATAAGTCCGCTTCATTTTTTGCTTCTATATGCGGCACACCACGCTCATCATATTGCACCATCACTTCAGCTTGCAGGCCTGTCAGTACCTGATTGCCTGAGCGTTGCACGCGCTTGCCATATATATGGACGGTGGCAACGATGATGATTATCAGCAGCAAGGCGACCAATACAAGCAGACTCCATTTCAGCAAGCGTTTCATCAGTGAGCTTTCAATGTGGCATAGTGTTCAGATTCTACACTCAGTCGCAAGAATCACGCTGAGCGCGCTGCAGTCAATATTATCAATAATTCATCATCAGAAAAAGAGCATCATAGACTATTGATTTTGACTCACCTATCATCATCTATACCTTTTGCTATTTGCTTAGCCCACGCTCGCCCACTATTCTGGACTGCGCATGACCACTTCCCCAGCAACACCCACCTCCACTGCTGAAATTTCCCAGCGTAGCAGCTTGCAAACCCTTAAAGGCTTGCTTCCCTTTCTCACACCATACAAGATGCAGTTTGTATTAGCCGGTATTGCCTTGCTGGTGGCGGCCAGTGCCACATTGGCAATACCTTATGCTTTCCGCCAGATGATAGACCTGGGATTTGGCGGCGGTGATCACAGTATCAAGCATGTGGACCTGACCTTCATTGCCCTGTTCGGTGTGGCCTGTGTGTTGGGTATCGCAACCGCCGCCAGGTTTTATATGGTGTCGTGGTTGGGCGAAAGAGTGACGGCCGATATACGCAATGCGGTGTATTCGCACGTGGTGACACAAAGCCCGGAGTTTTTTGAAACCACGCAAACCGGTGAAGTGCTGTCGCGCCTGACTACCGATACCACACTGATACAAACCGTGGTAGGCACCAGCATCTCCATGGCTTTGCGTAACTTCCTGCTTTTCCTTGGCGGCCTGGTGATGCTGTTTATCACCAGCCCCAAACTGTCATCCATCATCATCGTCATGCTGGCAGTGGTGGTCTTGCCCATCATTCTGTTTGGTCGTCGTGTGCGCACGCTCTCGCGTGATTCACAAGACCGGATTGCCGATGCATCGGCAATTGCAGGTGAAATACTGAATGCCATGCCGACCGTGCAAGCCTTCACCCATGAAAATATAGAAGCCCAGCGTTTTTCTGGCTCAGTGGAAGGTGCTTTCAAAACTGCCATGCGCCGCATACGTGCCCGCTCACTATTGACGGTGATGGCTATCTTGCTGATCTTTGGTGCGATTGTTTTTGTATTGTGGCTGGGTGCCCACGCAGTGATGCAAGGCCGCATGAGTGGCGGCGAACTGGGTCAGTTTATCCTGTATGCATCCATCGTGGCGGGTGCTGTTGGTGCTTTGTCTGAAGTCATGGGCGATGCCCAGCGTGCTGCCGGTGCGACCGAGCGCCTGCTGGAATTGATCGAGGTCAAATCACCAATACAAAATCCAGTACAGGCACTGAGCTTGCCTACCCGTGCCGAGCATGATCCCAGAGGAGCTGCATTGTCATTGCAAGGTCTGGAATTTCATTATCCTTCGCGCCCCAAGACTGCCGCTTTATTGAATCTGAACCTCGACATACAGCCTGGCGAAACTGTTGCCATCGTTGGCTCTTCAGGTGCGGGCAAGACCACCTTGTTCCAGATGCTGCTGCGTTTTTATGATCCACAGCAAGGCAGGATCACTCTTGATGGCATCAATATACGCGAGTTGAGCCTGCATGAATTGCGTGGCGCAATAGGCGTGGTGCCGCAAGATACAGTCATTTTCTCAGCCAATGCCCTTGAGAATATACGCTATGGCCGCGCTGATGCCAGCGATGCAGAAGTGATAGCAGCAGCGAAAATGGCAGCAGCGCATGAGTTTATAGAAAGGCTACCGGAAGGCTATCAATCCTTCCTCGGTGAGCGTGGTGTGCGCCTGTCTGGTGGGCAAAAACAAAGGATAGCCATTGCCCGCGCCCTGCTGAAAAACCCGCCGCTGCTGTTGCTGGATGAAGCCACCAGCGCACTGGATGCAGAGTCAGAACGCCTGGTACAAGGTGCACTGGAAGTGGCCATGCAAGGCCGCACTACCCTGATCATTGCCCACAGGCTGGCAACCGTGCAGCGTGCCAACCGTATCATCGTCATGGAACATGGCTGTATTGTGGAAACCGGCACCCACTCCTCACTGGTAGAGCAAGGTGGGGTCTACGCGAAACTGGCGGCATTGCAGTTTGATTTGCATAGGAATGAAGAATAGCAATCAAACAATAATAAATCAGTAAATCGTGGCAAAATAGCCAACTCATCAATAACGCTTACCAAGGAGACCATGATGATAGGCTACATTACCCTGGGCACAAATGATGTCAAGCGTGCCGCCGCTTTTTACGATGCGCTGTTGGCAGAGATAGGTGCCAAACGTACTATGGAATCAGAAGGTTTCGTCGCCTGGGGAGTCAGCCCCAAACACCCCGCACTGGGCATTATCACGCCGTTCAATGGCGAAGCGGCGACTGTAGGTAATGGCAGCATGGCAGCTCTTGTCGTCAAAACCAAAGAGCAGGTGCAAGCTGTGTATAACAAGGCCATTGAGCTGGGCGGCAAAGATGAAGGTGGTCCAGGTCCAAGGGGCGACAGTGGTTTTTATGCTGCTTACTTCCGCGACCTGGATGGCAATAAATTGAATGCATTCTGCATGGGTGGTTAAGTTTTAGCTGGCTGTTGCAATTCGCTCGATTTGCAACAGCCAACGATAGCTATTTAGTCGCTCGCCGTTTCAAGTGCCGTAGCAACCGCAGCAAGGATGCGCCGGGAAAATTCTTCATCTTCCGCCACGCGCGCCAGCACAACTGCCCCAACCATACTGGCCAAAGCCAGCATGGCCTTGCCTTCTCTTTTCTCTTTCGTTTCGCCAGGCAGCAAGTCCTCCAGCACGGCCATCAAGTCATGCGCACCTTTGTCGGCAGCCTTGCGCACTGTCTCGTTTTGCCTGGCCATATCTGACCCAAGGGCGGCAAGAGCGCAGCCCCTGCCCGGCTTGTCCCTGTGCGCAGGAGACAGGTAATCGTTGGCGATGCGTAACAGGGCGGTGTCTGGAGATTCCACCTGCCACTTCTTCCAGCGCTCTGCTGAGCGCCCCAGACTCAGTGCGCAGGTTTGCGCAATCAAGTCTTCTTTGGAAGAAAAGTTTCCATAAAAGCCACCATGGGTCAGGCCAGCGCCCTTCATCAGATCAACCACGCTGACGCCGTCATAGCCACGTTCCCGGAATAGCTGTGAAGCCACATCCAAAATACGTTGGCGATTTTCATTTGCCTGCTCTCTGCTGACTTTCATGGCACTACTCCATCAATAAATTCTCTTGACATTATAGATTATAAACGTAATATATACAATCATGATGACCATAATTTAAAATCAGGTCCGCCCTTACATTCACGGAAAACAATATGAATACCAGGAACAATCTATTGAACAAATACCCCGCCATCTGGCTGGTGCTGCTGGGTACAGCCGGTACTTTTGCCCTGACCATGGGCGCACGGCAAAGCATGGGCTTGTTTCTTAGCCCCATGAATACTGCCACTGGCCTGGGCGTGGGCAATATCAGCCTTGCCTTCGCCTTTGGGCAATTGTGGTGGGGTCTGACACAGCCATTCGCTGGCGCCTTTGCCGACAAAATGGGGGCTGGCCGCGTCTTGTGTGTTGGTATCGTTCTGGTGGCCGTGGGTACTTTCATCACGCCACTGATGACGACTACGGCAGGCCTGATCTTTGCCATAGGCATGCTGGCAGCAGGTGGAGCGGGCATGGCCGGGCCTGCTGTGCTGATGGCAACTGCCACCCGCATGATACCGGCAGAAAAGCGCGGCATTGCGACTGGCATCGTGAATGCTGGAGGTTCTTTTGGTCAGTTCCTGATGGCGCCGATCGCCATCACGCTCATGGGTTTGTATGGCTGGAATAATGCCATGCAGATCATGGGCATGCTGGTTTTGCTGGCCTTGCCCGCTGCCTATCTCTTACGTGGCAAACCCGTACTAGCTGCCAGTAGCGGACAAGCACCGGTCAGTACATCCAAGGCGATCTCCATCGCCCTGAAAAATCCCAGCTACCTGATGCTGGCGGCAGGCTTTTTTGTATGCGGCTTCCACGTGGCTTTTCTTGCCACCCATTTGCCTGGTGTGATCAGCCTGTGTGGCTTGCCTGCAGAGTTTGGTGGCTGGGCGCTGGCCATGCTGGGTCTGTTCAATATCATAGGCAGCATTTCCATGGGTTGGGCGGTCGGCAAATGGCGCATGAAGTCATTGCTGTCCTTGCTGTATGCAACACGTGCTATCGCCATCATCCTGTTTTTGCTGGCACCTAAAACTGGCACGGTTGTACTGATGTTTGCTGCCGTGATGGGGCTGACGTTCCTGTCCACCGTGCCGCCGACTGCTGGCCTGGTCGCCAAGTTGTTTGGGCCTGCCAATATGGCCAGCCTGTTTGGCATCGTCATGCTGACACATCAAATCGGTGGCTTCCTTGGTGTCTGGCTTGGTGGCAAGGTGCTGGAAGCAAATGGCAATTTCAATTTGCTCTGGTATATCGATATCACGCTGGCAGTTGCTGCGGCCCTGGTGCACTTGCCCATACAGGAAAAACAATTGCAACTGCGGACGGCATAAACCGCCCTGCATCACCATGAAAGCTGGGTTTATTTAGTTTATTTAGTTTATTTAGTGGCTGAATAAACCTGCTTGCCTGCTACCCAGGTTTGCAAGACCTTGATCTTGTAAATATCGGTGGCAGGCATGTTCAGTATATCCTGGTCGATGAGAATAAAGTCTGCCCACTTGCCTGCTTCCAGTGTGCCAAGCGCATTTTCCTGATGTGCGGCATAGGCAGCATCAAGGGTAAAGCAGCGCAAGGCTTCCTGCACTGTCATGACCTGATTGGCATACCAGCCTTGCGCAGGCTTGCCCGCCATGTCCTGACGGGTAACGGCTGCATGCACACCCCAGAATGGATTGGGCGATTCTATAGGGAAGTCAGAACCACAGGCGATGCGTGAACCCTGCTTCAGGAAACTGCGCCAGGCATAAGCCCCCTTGATGCGTTCTGCCCCTACCCTGTCCTCGGCCATATTCATATCAGATGTCGCGTGAGTAGGCTGCATGGAGGGCAAGATACCCAATTGCTTGAAACGCGGAATATCATCCAGAGCCACGACTTGCGCATGCTCTATGCGGTGGCGTAAGTTGCTCGATGCTGATGCTGGCAAGCGGGCAAAGCCGTCCAGTATCTGGCGGTTACCAGCGTCGCCTATCGCATGCACATTTACCTGGTAGCCTTTGCTGGCAGCTTTTTCTATCATCGCGTACATGTCATCTCCTGTCTTGAACAGCAGGCCATGCGTATGCGGCCCATCTGAATACGGCGCCATCAGGGCCGCGCCACGGCTGCCAAGCGCACCATCAGCAAACAGTTTGACTGCACGCAGAGAATAAAAATCACGCCCATATGTCAGCAAGGGCCCCTGCTGCGAAACTTTATCGAAAAATCCATCGGTGCCACGTACCATGCCATAAATGCGCGTCGTCAACTTACCCTGATCTGCATATTCACGGAATAACTTATCGGCAGATTCTGAGACTCCCGCATCATGCGCACTGGTGACACCGACCTTCGCCAGTTCCAGCAAGGCCAGGTCCAGGGCAGCCCTCTGCTCGGCATTTGATGCCGGCGGCACTACCTTGTCGACCAGGCGCATGGCTGCATCTACCAGTATGCCAGTAGGCTTGCCCTGCGCATCTTTTTCTATCTTGCCACCAGCAGGGTCAGGCGTACTTTCTGTAATGCCAGCCAGCTGCAAAGCCTTGCTATTGGCCCAGCCAGCATGGCCATCCACACGCGACAACCAGACCGGACGGTCTTTGACTACTGCATCAATTTCTTGCGCAGTTGGAAAGCGACCCAGCTTCCAGTTAGCCTGGTTCCATTCACCACCGATGATCCACTGATTCAAGGGAAAGCGAAGCGCATAGTCAGCAATTGCCTTTTGCGCCTCTGCCAGATTGGCGGTGGCACGCAAACCCAGTTGCATCTGGCTTGCACCCAGACTGAGCACATGGCCATGTGCATCTATCATGCCGGGCAATAGCGTTTTACCTCCACCATCTACATGTTTGGATTTAGGTAATTTGCTTGCCAGGTCAGCCACTTTACCAACCCCGATAATCTTGCCAGAGTCATCAAAAGCCAGGGCTTGAAACTGCTGCAACTTACCCTCCTGATTCAAGGTGTAGCCGCGAACATTATCGATAATCGTGTCGGCAGTTGCCAGATCCGCACTCAGTGCAGTAAAAGCAGTCGCAAGTGTCAATATCAAGGGTTTCAATGTGCTTTGCATAGATCATGTCCAGATTGAATAGATACGTCGATGAGGATGTGTATTGTATTTCAATATTCTTTGGCAACATCTGTTTTGCAGCAGCCTATATTTCATTGTCATATAGCTTGAACATCGAATTATCAAACCAGGGAAAAATTCGTTTTAGAAAAACTTAGACACATTTAGGCATACGTTATCAAAAATTGAGGCAATTTAGACCATCTTACCTATAAGAAAAGGTAAAATCCGACTCGACAGCCATGTAACAGATGTAAAACTTGTCATTCAGCTGACATTTTTCTTGACGCTGCAAACTGCACTTGCGTACACTCACACGATTCTGCAATCCACGTCGACTATGGTCGATTAGACAATTCATTGCCTATGAAACGATTCCGACTAAGCTCCCCAAGCATATTGACTGCCGCCCTGCTAGCTGGCCTGGCACCACAAATATGTCTTGCAGATGCTCCGCCCCCAGTTTTTGCCCTGGTATCCGCACCAGAAACCACCAATTCAGTACAAGCTGCTGCCGCCAGTCAGGCCGTCAATCTGGAATTGCCAGCTGACGTAGCCAATTTTGATTACACCGACAAAACCACCGACTTGTGGGAACGAGTACGCGCAGGTTATGCCATACCTGACCTGGAAAACCAGTTGGTAGCAAATCAACTGGCCTGGTATGGCACCCGTACCGAATATATTTTGCGCACAGTGCAGCGTGGCTCACGCTATCTTTACCATGTGGTAGAAGAGCTGGAAAAACGCGGCATGCCAACTGAACTGGCCCTGCTTCCATTCATAGAATCTGCTTTTAATCCACAAGCCATTTCCACTGCCAAGGCAACTGGCATGTGGCAATTCATGGCAGCGACAGGTCGAGATTTCAACCTCAAGCAAACCATGTTCAAGGATGACAGGCGTGGTGTACTGGACTCTACTGATGCTGCCCTGAATTATCTGGAAAAGCTGTACGGCATGTTTGGCGACTGGCAACTGGCACTGGCAGCGTATAACTGGGGCGAAGGTTCAGTCCAGCGCGCCATCAAGAAGCAACAGGCACTGGGTTTGCCGATAGACTTCCAGAGTCTGTCTGTGCATATGCCGAATGAAACAAAAAACTATCTGCCAAAATTGCAGGCTGTCAAAAATATCATAGGCCACCCGGAACAATTCAATCTGGCTCTGCCCAAGCTGGATAATCAGCCTTACTTTGTCTCAGTTGAAAAAACCCGTGATATTGATGTCCGTGTTGCCGCACAGTTGGCAGAATTGCCGCTTGATGAATTTACAGCACTAAACCCGCAATTCAGCCGCCCTGTTATTGCCGGTGGTAGCAATACCAAGATTTTGCTACCAACTGATAACGCAGCCCTGTTCAAAGAAAACCTGAACAAATGGCAAGGCCCGCTGTCCAGCTGGTCCGCCCACACTGTACAAAAAACTGAACGTGTAGAAGCGCTGGCGACCAAACTGGGTCTCAAACCTGAAGTGGTACGTGAAGTGAATTTCATCCCGGCGAAAATGATGGTCAAGGCAGGCTCGACCTTGCTGGTACCAAAGTCCTCCAAAACGCCAGATCATGATATCTCGTTAGAAATCGCCGAAAAAGCACAACTGGTCATAGAAAAAACCTCTACCCGCCAGGTCAGCTACAAGGTCAGTAAGCACGATAACCTGGCTGGCATTGCCAAACGCTTCCGCGTCAGTGTCGCCGAATTAAAAACCTGGAACCATCTGAAGCGTGAAAACGTCGCCCATGGTCAGACCTTGCATATACAAACGCCGGTCGTTACCCAGGTGAATCAAACCAATATACTGGCAAGTGCAGGCAACCGTCGTGCGGCACCGACACCTAAAATCGTCCACCGCTCAGCCGCACCTGCACGCCATGGCAAAACTCTGCTTGCCAACCTGAAAGCAGGCAAAAAGAAACACAGTTAATCAAGCTGCCCGGACAGGGCTGCTCAGATCAGGCAAGCCCGTCAGTTTCCATGCAAAATCCAAAATCCTCACATGCAGGTGTGAGGATTTTGCACTTCTGCAGACATCTCCACACGAGTACATACGACCCGACCTTGCAGCCAGGGATGGCCAGCCGGAATTAACGCCATCTGCAAACAGGTCTTGCCACCACTATCGTATCTTGATCACGACCTTACCTTTTGCACGCCCGCTTTCGACATACGCCATGGCGTCATTACTTGCTTCAAATGAAAACACCTTGTCTATCACCGAGCGTATTGCCCCAGCATCGATGAGGGAAGTAATCTCACGCAATTGTCTACCATGCGCTCTCATGAATAGGAAAGAGTAACTTATATTACGACGCATGGATTTCTTCCTGACGCCAAAACTCAGCATGCGCATGATCAATTTCACGAACCAGGGAGCACCAATTTCCTCTGCAAACGCTGCGTCCGGTGGCCCGGAAATTGAAATGAGTTTTCCACCAGGTTTTAGTATTTGCAGTGATTTTTCCAAGGTCTTTGCGTCCTGGCTATTCAATACCACATCGTAATCCTGCAAGATTTTTTCGAAATCGTCTTTCTTGTAATCGATCACGACATCTGCGCCCAGACTCTTCACCAGATCAATATTCGCACTACTGGTTGTGGTAGCGACGAATGCACCCAGATGCTTCGCCAATTGAATCGCAAATGTTCCTACGCCGCCCGACCCGGCCTGGATAAATACCTTTTGTCCTGGTTTCACATTGGCTTTTTCAACCAATGCTTGCCAGGCTGTTAAACCTACTAACGGGATAGAGGCAGCTTCCTCCATGCTCAGTGACACTGGTTTCATGGCCAGCGAGTCTTCCTTGATGGCGATGAATTCTGCAAAAGCACCAATCCGAAAATCATCTGGCCGGGCATAAACCTCATCGCCCAGCTTGAACTGCCGTACTCTGGAACCTACTTTGACCACGACCCCGGCCGCATCATGACCCAGAATAAGCGGCAAGCGATAAGGCAGGATGAGTTTAAATTCACCGTCGCGTATTTTGGCATCCAGCAGGTTAACCGCTGCTGCGTGAACCTGGACCAGGACTTCGTCATCCCGTATATCCGGTACCGGCATTTGACCAATTCGCAGCGCACTCTTTTTCTGGTAACGATCGACAATAGCAGCTTTCATCATGCCTCACTCCAATTTATTAAAATAAGGTCTCTGGTAAAAATCAACTCGCCGGCTGCTGGTGCGGATAACTTTGCATGTCATTTCCGGCTTGGATCTCCCCAGAACAAGAAGCAAGAACAGCGTCTAAGCTTCGAGCCGCAGGTCTTTACGTATCCCGGCATCCATCAGGCCAGCCGGCGCAAAGGTGCGCAGCAAGCGCAAGCGATTTGCCAGGCTACCTGCGGTGTAACGCAATTTAGGATGCTGCACGCTGGCAGCCTTCAACACTGTCTCAGCCACGACTTCAGGCCCCTCAGCTGTTTCCATTACTTCTTTAATTCTCTTATTCACTGCAGCACGAATTTCACGATACTCTTCCATCTTGGTGTCGGGTTCCAGCATGTTCGTGTCGAATGCTGTTTTGGTGTAAGCAGGCTCGATCACTGTGACGCGGATACCTCTGGTGCGCAGTTCATGATCCAGGGATTCAGAATAAGCTTCGACTGCATGTTTGGTCGCAGCGTACAAAGCTCCGTAAGGCATGGGCAAGAAACCCAATACCGAGCCGATGTTGATGATGCGGCCAACACCCAGGCGTCGCATATGCGGTACGACTGCCTGAGTTACCCGCAGGAGCCCGAAAAAATTCGTATCAAATATCGCCTGGGCCTGCGCTATGGAGATTTCTTCCGCTCCGGCGGGGGCAATACCTATCCCGGCATTATTGACGAGCAGATCTATGCGCCCGCTCAAACGCAGCACCTCATTGACAGCTGCCGTGACAGATTCATCGCTGGTCACGTCCAATGACAGCATCTCAAAGGATTGCTCAGCCGTTGCGCTCCCACCTCTGCTGGTACCGTAGACCTTATAACCGGCTTTCGCCAGCCTCTTGGCAGTAGCTGCACCTATGCCTTGCGAAGCACCTGTCACCAGCGCTATTTTTTCGTTCATCATATTCTCCAATTTATATGACTTGTGTGCTTCATGGGTAGTAAGGAGCAAATTTCACAATAAAATATGACAATCATCATATTTTAAATCAAACAAAAACCTGTAGATATCCACAGGAATCACTTATCGGAAGGAGCGAGTTTTTCCCGCGCTGCTTCAAGAAAGCTTTCAGACAACTTGGGATCATCAACAGCTCGTGCCATCAACATGGTACCCACCATGGTAGCGACCATCATCAGCGCCTTTTCGTGCGCCCCTGGCTGGCCCCAGTCTGGCAGTTGACGGGCCACGACATCTATCATCTCTTTGATGCGGCGGGTAGCTGCACGCCGCACCTCCGGTGCCTGCCTGGGCATCTCTGAACCCAGGGCAGTGACGGGACAGCCAGTTTCTATGCTGTCGAAATGCTCCTTTGACAGATAAGCCTGTACCAGCGCCTGCAATGCCTGCTCTGGCGGTACTGCCGCAGCAATGTGGGCAGAAGCAGCCACCGCCTCCGCCCCTGCCCTGTCCGCAGCCTCGGCCAGCAATGCTTCGCGTGAGGCAAAGTGACTGTAGAAACCACCGTGCGTCAAGCCAGCCTCTTTCATGAGGTCAGCGACACCAGTGCCGTCATAGCCACTACGTCGTATTGCACGGGCAGCAACTTCAACGATACGCTCATGCGTAATTTCTTTGCGGCTAGTGCCTTTCGGCTTTAAAGAATTATTTCCCATGACGATCATCATATACCATTTCGGAATAAACTGCTGGATAACTGCTTAAAAAAATCCAGGACTTCTCATGAACTGCGAGAAACCTGCGGCCTGGCTAACTTGCCAGCTTAGACGCAGAGAGATGCAGAGAGAAGCAGGCGAACTGCTGACAGCTTCATCCGTCATTTTTGCGAAGAGCAAGCTTGTCAGCCAATTTATCACTTGAGCAAATAAAAAAGGGTTCCAGCAATTTACTGGAACCCTTTTTATCAAACCAATCAAACTATGCAGACTACGTTATCAGCCAACTTATCAGAAGCTGTAACCCAGTGCCACGCAATACACGACAGGACGGAAATCTATCGTCGTTTTACGCTCGATACTGCCAGTCGTTGCTGTCATGTCTGATTTGACTTTAGCAGCAGCGATGGTGGCAGTGACAGACCAGCGTTCATCATATTGATATTTGACGCCTAACTGACCAGCAAGACCAACGGAATCCTTCAAATCAATCTTGGTTGGTCCACCGGTTGCAATATTACCTACTGCGGTCGATTTCGCATCGAAGAACTGGGTGTAGTTCAAACCAAGGCCTACAAAAGGACGGAAAGTAGCAGTCGGCGCACCAAAATTGTAGTTGATGAAGAAGGTAGGTGCGCGTTGTTTGACTTTGGAAATAACACCGTAAGGCGCCAAAGTGCCGCGACCAGTTACTTCATGCTCAGGTGGGATACCAGCCACAAAATCAAAATCAAGATGATCATTGATACGGCGAGAATAACCTAGTGCCAGCGTATTTGCATTCTGCACGATCAGGCCGGCGGGTTGTGGCGTCAGGAATGCCGGGCCATTGCTGGTGAAATCAGGAGACTCAGAATGTACCTGCACATTGATGATACCTGCACGTACTGTATTTTCAAAAGCATGTGCAGAAGAAACGCAGGCCAGACCAAACAAGGCGCTAACAGCGAAATGAATTTTTTTCATGATGGCGTCCTCTCTTATTTAGCCAAAACTTGCTGGAAGAACGCACGGGATGCGGCATTACAGAACGGTGGAACCAGAGTACCGTGGTACTGGCTGGCGACCGCTGTTGTCGGATCTACTTTGGCAGCGATAGCAGCATTGATCGCTGCTTGCTTGCTTTGGGCAAAACCAACTTTAGCTGCAGCGAATGGGTCAGCTGCGCTGGTTGGCGAAGAATCAACGTCCAGTACTGTCAAAGCTGCTGCTGGCAAGCCTTTAGCCTGGAAGAAGCCTGCTGTTGCCTGGGTGCTGGCAAAGAACACCGTAGGATCGCCATTACCACCGCACAGCATGACTGGTACGTTAGGTACATAGTTACGCAAGTCATTTCTCACGCCAGCCTTACGGAAAGGATTGGCAGGAGTACAGCTCAAAGGATCTGCTGGATTGACGTTGCAAGGATTTTTCTGTGCATCAGCCAGATAGGTATTGCGATAGCTGGTTTTCACCAGGTTACCGTCACCAAAGAAAGCCGCAAATGCAGGAGAAGATGGACCTGGCAGAGAATCTTTGGCAAACATGGCGTATGCAGGCAATTTACCAGTCGTGAACAGGTCATTGAAAGTCAGTGCACCTGGCAACAGAGTTTCTATGCCGGTTGCGTATTTGTCTTCATAGACTTCGTTCGGGCTGGAGTACAGACCACCGTAGGATTTTTGCCAGCTGGTTGTGATCAGCGGGATAAACACTGTGCCACCTGCGTTAGGGCTACCAGCAAAAGTTGCGTCACCCAGCAAGGACATCGCATAAGGGCCAGACATGCCAGCCAACGCGCTTACCTTGAATTCAGTTGCATAGGTTGTTTGCATGGCGCGTTGCGTTGCCATGGCAACGTGACCGCCTTGTGAATAACCACTGATGACCAGCTTGCCAGAATCCTGCGCGCCGATAGTCGCGAAAGCCTTGCGTGCAGCACGCAGGGAATCGACCATATCATTGGCTTGTTGCTCAGCATTCAGGTAAGGATGATAAGTCAATGCAGAAGTATCGTAGCCTGCGTAGTTAGGTGCAACAACGATGAAACCTTGCGCTGCATACATGGCTGCCATCAGGATGGCTTCCGAGTTGTCACGCAGGTTGGCCATGTTGAAAGATTTTTCTACTGTCGTGCCATGGGCATACAGGATGACCGGACGTGGGCCAGTACAGGCCGGGTCGCTGCCAGATGGAACCATGATGGCACCAGTCGCATCAGTCGCTTCATTAGCGCCGCCGACCGTAATGTACTTCATGTAGTAGGTACTGATTTCGCACTTGGGTGCACCGGTGATTTGTGTCAAACCAGGTTTGGCGGCATCCAGGGAAGCTTTAAAGACAACCGGATCAAGCTTGGTCAATGCAGGACCACTTGCCTGGGGAATAGGCACCAGTACAGGTGGATTGGCGACCAGTGTGCCGCGGGCAGGTGTGTTATCGATGACTGGACCAGCACTACCGCCGCCACCGCAAGCCGTTAAAACGGCAGCAGAAAGCAGACCCAGTGCTATGTGAGTTTGACGCATTGTTGTCTCCTGTTAAGTATTTTTTTGCAAGTCAGTAGATTTAACCAGCACCATATAAAATGGAACGAGCGTTCTAAAACTTAGCAAGTAGTATGTCATTTACGCAATTTGATGAATAGCGAAAATTTCACATCTAGAGTAAACACTCTTAAAAAATCAGCCTGAACTTGCCCCAGGGATTTTCCATGCGGGGCAAATACAACACTCTTAAAATTTCAAGAAAGAAGAGACCAGAACAGCGTCTCTTTTTCCGGGCGGCAAGTATACCTTTTCCTATATCTAAACGAGTGTTTTAATATAGATATTTTTATGATTTAGTCTCTGACTGCCGAAACTGCCGCACTGGTCGCGACCGTCACACCCGCTACATTGATAGGCTCTGCAGCCGGGCTGGTTTCTGGCTCATGATAAGCAAAATAAGCTTTCGCCTTTTTACCCAGATTATCCAGATAAGTATAGGCAATCGGCACGACGAGTAAAGTCAGCAACGTCGAGGTGATGATGCCGCCTATGACGGCCCTGCCCATCGGTGCCTGGGTTTCTGCCCCATCGCTGATACCCATGGCCATGGGCAGCATGCCAAAGATCATAGCCAGCGTCGTCATCATGATGGGGCGTAAGCGTACCTGCCCGGCAGCCAGCACGGCATCAAACTGGCTCATTCCCTGCTTTTGCGCCTGATTGATGAAATCAACCAGCAAAATCGCATTCTTGGTCACCAACCCCATGAGCATGATGAACCCGATGATAGAGAAAATATTCAGCGTGCTACCGGTAATCAGCAAAGCCAGCAACACACCGATCAATGAAAACGGCAAGGCCGTCATGATCGCGAGTGGTTGCAGAAAGCTGCCGAATTGTGAAGCCAGAATCAGGTAAATAAAAATCACCGCTATGCCCAGCGCTGCCACGGCCGCACTGAAAGACTCTTGCATTTCCCTGGTCTGTCCGCCGATATCAAAACGGTAGCCGGGCGGCAGTTCTATCGTCTTGACCAGGTTTTGTACTTCAGTACCAACATCACCTGCCGGGCGCCCTTCGACGTTGGCATATATCGCTGCCCTGCGTTGCAAATCCTGGCGTTTGATGACGCGTGGACTGGTGCTGGGAACAAATTGCACAACCTGACGCAAAGGCACCATCATGGGTTTGCCATTTGCATCTATCTTGCTGCTGGCCAGAGACAGGTCTGCCAGGTCAGAAATTTTTTGCCTGCCAGACTTGGGTAACTGCACATTGATTTCATAATTCTGGCCATCCGGTGCCAGCCACTGCCCCAGAGTATCGCCTGCAACAAAGGGACGCAGAGCCGAGCCTATTTGCTGTACTGACAAGCCCAGGTCATTCGCCAATTCATTATTGACCTTGACCAGCACGGTAGGATTAGCACCCGTCAGACTACTCTCCAGATCAGCGATACCTTTGATACCTGCCATTTTTTTCATGACGCTATCGATAACATCTTGCAGCTTGTCAGCATCCGGGCCGAGTATCGCTACATAGATGGGCTTGTCAAAACCCACAGCCATTTCTATGCCGGGTATGCTTTTCAAACGTTCACGAATTTGTATCTCCATCTGCTTTTGCGACTTGCGATGTGTGACACGTTTTTCGCTGAGCTTCATATTGATTTGCGCAGTATTTCTTTCATTCTCGATACCGACCGAAGTGTTGATGGTCTGGATATCTTTCATCTCCTTGAGGACAGCTTCCACCTGCCGGGTTTTATCATCGGTATATTGCAGGCTGGATCCAACCGGAGTTTTCAGATTGATAGTGATCTGGCCCTCATCAGCCTCAGGTACAAATTCCGTTCCTATCATAGGCACCAGAAAGAAACTGCCGACAAAAAGTGAGGTCGCCAGCAACAAGGTAGTTTTCCGCTTGCGCAAAACCAGTTGCAATAACTTGCCATAGATGATGTGCAGCTTGTCTATGCCATGCTCTATGCCGCCCATGAACTTGGCCAGCCACGGCAGGCGCTTGAAGCGGTTTTCTTCAGGATCACGCCATACCGATGACAGCATGGGGTCGAGGGTAAAACTAACGAACAGCGACACCAGCACCGCCACGGTTACCGTAATGCCGAACTGAAAAAAGAATTTACCTATCATGCCCTGCATGAAAGCCACAGGCACAAACACGGCAACGATGGCAAAGGTCGTGGCCATCACAGCCAGGCCAATTTCATTGGTGCCGTCTTCTGCCGCCTGCTTGTGCCCCTTGCCCATGCCCAGATGCCGCACGATATTTTCACGTACCACAATGGCATCATCAATCAACAAACCTATGCACAGCGACAGCGCCATCATGGTCAGGAAGTTCAGGGTAAAACCAAAAGCCTTCAACGCAATGAAAGTGGCAATCACTGAAATAGGCAAAGTCAGGCCAGTGATGATGGTGCTGCGCCACGAATGCAGGAACAGGAAGACAATCAACACAGTCAGGCCCGCGCCTTCGAGTATGGTTTCTTTCACGCCGTCGAGAGAGTGTCTGACAAAATCAGCATTGTTTTCACTGACCGTCATCTGCACATCCTTGGGCAAGCGTGTTTTGAGATCAGCAATTGCTTCTATGATGCCATCCCCCACCTCAACGATATTCGCATCCTGTATCTTGCTGACAGCGATGGCGACTGACCGTTGTCCGTTCACGCGTGAGATGGAATATTCTTCCCTTTCACCGTCCTGCACTTCAGCAATCTGCTCCAGATAGACTGGCGCACCGGCGCGGCGGGCGACGATGATTTTATTGAAGCCACGGGTATCAGCTATCTTGGCTTCCAGTCTGACCAGTTGATCTTGCGAGCCACGCGTGATCAAACCGGCAGGCATGTTTTGATTGGTGGTCTGTATCGCAGTCAACACTTCATTGACGCCGATATGATTGGCCGCCATACGGTCAGGCAAGAGCTTGACCTGCACCTGGCGCACCACTGCACCACGTACATCAACGCGACCCACACCCGGCACGCTTTGTAATTTCTTGACGATGATCTGGTCTGTCATATTCGACAGATCACGCAAGCTGCGCTCACCAGAACTTATCGCCATTTGCACGACCGGGCGACCATTACCGTCACCACCCTTGACGATGAACGGGTCTTTCACATCACGTGGGAAACCGGGGCGTATCTGCGCAACTTTGTCACGCACTTCCTGCAAGACCTTGTCACCATTGACTGACAACTGGAACTCTATCCAGATACCGGCACGGCCCTCATAAGAACTGGCCATGATGCGCTTGACGCCGCTGATAGTATTGACGACATTTTCTACCGGCTTGGTGATATCGTTCTCGACGATCTCTGGTGAAGCACCGGGATACATCACTTCCATCCAGACACCGGGCGACTCCACATTGGGCATGTTTTCCAGACCCAGGCCCTTATACGAGAAAATACCCAGCACCATCAGGCCCACCATGATCATGGTGGCAAACACCGGATTTTGTATACTTACTTTGGTCATCCACATGGCTTAGACTTTCGACGCTGCATTGGACTTGGGCATCTTCACCTTGCTACCGGCTTTTACGCCATCCAGACGGGAAGAAATCAGCACGGCACCAGCTTCCAGCCCCTGCACAATCTGCACCTTGCCTTCGTCATCGCTGCGCAATCCCAGCTTGACGGTTTGCATCTTCACCTGCTCATTGATGATTTGATAGACGACATCATTACCATTAACTTGCCGCACCGCTGTCAGCGGCACTGTCGTGGCTGCCGCTGATTTTTCCAATACCAGACTGCCTTTGGCGAACATGCCGCCGCGTAATGCAGCATCCGCATTGTCCACGGCTACATATACCATCATGGAACGTGAACCTGCTTCAGTCGCAGGGTTAATGCGCGCCACCTTGCCGACAAATTCACGGCCACCAAAACCATCAACCTGAAACACCACTTTTTGCCCCGCCTTTACCCTGGGTATTTCACTGGCGGGCACTTGCGCCTCCAGCGTCATATGGCTGAGGTTGACTATGCTATACAGTGCTGTATCTGGCGATACTTTTTCACCCGGCTGTACATGACGCTTGCTGATGAAACCATCCAGCGGTGAGCGCACCTGGGTATCTGCCAATGCCAGTTGCGCAACCTGTTTTTGTGACATTGCCGACTTCAGACTGGCTTGCGCCAGCTCCAGTCCATTATGAGTAGTGTCATAAGCATTTTGCGAAATATAGTTTTGCTTCAGCAAAGTCTCGTTCGACAGGCGGTTCTTTTGCGCCAGCGCCAGCCTGGCCTGTGCTTCATCCACTGCAGCTTCTTGCGTGGTCAGACGTGCATGTAAATCAGCGGCAGTAAAACGGGCAATGATTTGCCCTTTTTGTACTGCCACGCCTTCTTGCAAGGGTGCCTCTGCCACTTCGGCAATGACTTTGGCACGCACGGTGACCTGACTTTCTGGCACCAGCGAACCCGAGATGGGCAATTGCGCCGATAACTCCTTGAGTTCAGCGCTGGTGATGTCGGCAGCAGCCAACTCATAGATTACTTCCTTGTCTGCCTGTTTTTTTTCATTGGTGCTGGCCTGTGCAGTCATCTTGCTGGAATAGACCATCCAAAGTACACTGCAAATTGCCACGGCAACAACTGTTATGACTGGGGTACGCCATTGAATTTGGCCCTGGACATTACGAAAGCGAAATTTGTTTTGCATGATGAAGATATTCCAGTGTGAGTGCGCTATATCCGCGCTGCCGCCAGGCAGGCCAGACTTTGTTTTGCGGTTTGACTGAAATGTAGACGATAAGTTCATCAATTAATAGTCAAAAAAAGGCCTGCATCCGCAGGCCTGTTCGAAACTCGATTTTGCATGAGCAGTCAGCTCAATCAACTCACTTCAAGCCTTTGTCCTGCTTGCCAGCATTCAGCCAGGCATCCAGTGATAATTTACCAGGCCCAAAACTTACCAGTACCAGCAATAATATGCCCCAGTAAAAATGCGAATTGACTGCTGCCGGGCATTCCAGCTCAAACAACTGCGGATAAGAAACCACGGCCATCAGGTTCACAGCAAACAAAGCCAGGGCTGCGGGGCGGGAAAAAATACCCAGTACCAGCAAGACAGGTAAAACCAGTTCCCCAGCTGCCCCCATCCAGGCGGCCAGTTCGGGCGGTATGATGGGTACCATATATTCTTCACGGAACAAGGACAAAGTCGATTGCCAGTCAGCGATTTTTACCAGGCCAGCCTTAAAAAACTGCCATCCGACAAATAACCTGAGCGCCAAACTAAGGGCCGAACCGCCCCAGGCACTGAGCTTGTCATCAAAACGGGTACTCAGGCCATGAAAGTATTGCAGGGTGTCATACATAGAAATTCTCCAATTAGTCTCCTGCAACTTAGTCAGTTGGCTGATGGATTCCTTACAGCTGATCTTCAGGAAATTTGAATTTGGCAAATAATCCAGCGGCAAACCAGGACTGCAACTGAGCATTGATATCAAATCCGCCATCTGCATCCAGCGCCATTTCCAGGGCTGCACCCAGGCTGGTCCCCTGCTGCAAGGCAGCCAGGGCCAGCCAGGCGGATTTGCTGATCGCCAATAGTTCGACTGACCAATTACTTCTATAGATGAGTCCATGGCAAGTCTGCCGGATATTTTCTGGCAGACTTGCTACAGTATCCGCTTCGGCATCTGCTTGATGGGCAAGCCAGATGGCGACACTATCCCATTCAGCAGTGTATAGACTGACTGCGGGGTGAAATTCCAATTGCACCACCTGCACGTCCTGCCCGGTAGTGGCCACCGCCTGCAACAAATCAGGCAGGCTGATGGCATCTGCATCAGCGGCATAATAGGCCGCATGTATCTGCCATTCCAGCGCGGCGACATCAGGAAAGTAAGGATAATCTGCAACGTCCGGTATGGTTTTCAGGAACTCTGCCAATTTTGCGCCGAACTGGTTCAGGTCGCCGGATTCTGACGGGCAGGCGCGGCCAAACGCGCGCGCCACTTGCTCGAAATAATCATCACCCACTAATTGATGAAGCACAGGGTAGGTATTCTTTAATGCCGATGTCCATATCGCAGTCAGGTTGCCGCGATACAAGGCGAGCCTGTCGTCCTGAAATGGATGTGTATGAAATAAAGTGGAAGCCTGCGCTGTGCTGGATGGCTGCAGCACTGCCTGGGCAAACTGCTCCTGCATTTCAGCCAAGGTGGGTGAATCTTTCATTACATCCATCATGCCATGGCTACTTCTTTAGCAGTCAGCGTTGCCAGAACTTGCCTGGCCTTATGCGCTTCATTGAGCAACACTGGTAATTCTGGAATAGCCGTATCCCACTCTATCAAAACAGGGATGCCAGCAGGCAGCATAACCCCTGCCCACGTAAACAATTCCCAGACGGGATCCGCAACCTGACTGCCATGATCGTCAACCAGGCAGATATCGGTTTGCAAGTGCCCTGCTAGATGAATTTCACCTATCACACCAACCGGCAAGTCAGCCATGATACGCAAGGCCTGCTGTGCATCTTCGCCATGATTGTGTTGATTCACATACAGATTATTAATGTCGAGCAGGATGCCGCAGCCGGTGCGCTTGACAAGTGCGGCAAGGAATTCGGCTTCCGACATATCGTCCCTGGCAAAGCGCAGATAAGTCGAGACGTTTTCTATCAAGACCTGTCTTTGCAAGCGCGATTGCAATTCATCGACACGCTGACATATTAAATCAAGGGCGCTTTGCATCAACGGTAAAGGCAAAAGGTCATTCAAATGTCTGCCTGCGATAGCCCCCCAGCACAGATGCTCAGAAACCAGGGCTGGCTCGGTACGCTCTATCAAACGCTGCAAGCGGGTAATATGGTCATCAGAAAAGCCTGAAGCTGACCCCAGCCCCATACCAACGCCATGCAGGCTTAAGGGGTAATCACGGCGCAATGTTTGCAGTACATGCAAATCATAGCCGCCATCACCAAAATAATTTTCTGAATGCACCTCCAGCCAGTCGGCAGATGCCGACGCGGATTCCATAGCAGATGCATGCAGAAAATCACGATAGTGTTGAGTGCGCAAACCCACGCCCACCCCTTGCAGGGCGGACGCGGGTTGACAGTTAGTTCGAGCCGTATCAGTCAAAATAAATCAGTCAAAAAACGGGCTCGTCAAAAAATTAAATCCTGGCTCAGGATTTAGGGGCTTCCAGCTTGCCACCCATTTTTTCGCAAGAGCCGGCTGGGACTTTTTTCCATTCAGCTGGATCATTGTCTTTCTTGGATTGACCAGCGCAAGAATGGGAACCGGATTTAGTAGCGCAGTCATTTTGACCAGCTTTGGAAATACCAAAGCATTTCTCAGTCTTGACTGGATCAGCGGCCATTGCCATGCTGGAACCCAACAAACCTGCCAGTGCGACTGCAACCATTGCTTTATTACTCATGTTCATCTCCTGTTAAAAGTGCAAAACATCCCACATGGGAAAATTTAAAATTACAGCCTATAGTCGGTGCAGATAAAGCAAACTTACAAAATTTCGTAAAATATTTTCAGTTACGCTACCCGCACTATCTTCTACGCAGCACATTTTCGATTGGATTCAGGCAGCGATCAGATTATCCTACTAGCTTATGACATTTTTTCAAGCTAAAAGTTTCTATATGCTCAACTTGACACAAGAATTGCGACAAAGTATCCAGGATTTATCTATGGAACAAATCAATATCAGCCGTTTTTGCCAAATCTGGCGAGGCCAGACTCAGCTATTGGCCGCCCTGCCACCCCAGTTTGGCGAGGTTATGGAAAATCTCTTGAGCCGACTGGAATCAGGTAGTTTGTTTACGGAGGAGAGTTGCTCATTCAGCCAGACAGACCTGATCGCCCACTTGGGGATGTGGCTGGAGAAAGCAAATGCACGCCTTGCAGCTAACAAAATAGTGTAAGCTGCGTCCCTTTTATTGCAGGATAGAGGAATTTATATGCAAAGCCTGAGTTTTAGCCTGGAAGGCGAATATGTAGAACTGAACCAGTTATTGAAACTGGTTGGTTTGTGTGAAAGTGGCGGCGCTGGCAAGGCTATCGTTGCCAGCGGTGACGTCAGTGTTGACGGTGAGCAGGAATTGCGCAAAACCGCAAAAATCCGTGCCGGCCAGGTCGTCAGCCTGGGCGATATAGAAATCCGGGTTCAGGCTGGTTGAACCTGGGCAGTATTGACAGCAGCATCGGCAAGTTTTTCAGGATTGCTTGCCATGAAGCGTGCCAGCATATTATCCATGGTATCGACATGATGCTCGAACCATAATGGCAACTCTTCTGCCAGGCGCGTAGCAAGATCAGTTTCCCCCAATTCCACCCTGCGCCTGACTTCTTGCATGACCTCTAACACGGCGTCATGCTCCTGTCTGTGGCAACCAGCAGGGGGAAAGGCAGTTTCGGTCATCCACTGGTTTTCTTGCTCAAAATGGGCGATGGAATGCACGATCAGGGCATCCAGCCTGGCCACGAAAGTAGCAGGATTATCTTCAGACAATGCCGCACAGAGCTCGACAAACTCCTTGTGGGTTTCGTCCATAGGTTCATAGCTGAGGCTGAGGCGGTCAGACCAGCCCCATGAATTTTGTTCCATGCTTAATCCAGATATTGGGAAATGGCAAGATTATCGCTGATAGTCGGGCAACTTGCTTGCGCATGATCATATGTCATGCCTCATCAAAAACAAAAAAGCGCGCCATCAGCGCGCTTCTTGAACATCTGTTTGAATATCTGCTTACATATACAGACACACCCGCTAATAAATAATCAAGCCGTGGTGTTGATATTCCTGCCCAGATTTGGTGGCAGATTGGCGACAGATTTATTATCCGACACTGCTTCTATCAATGCGGTTGCACTTTCAGCCGTAATATCATTGGCTTTTTTCAAAACAGCAATACTCACTGCTTGACTAGTACCTACATCAGCCAATGTCGTTGCCACGCTGGCAATACCGGTTACATCCATGACAATTCTCCTTATCTGTCTACTTAAGATAACGGCGGCTTAAGTAAAGTCTTTAGGAGATTTTCAGATTTTTTTTAATATCTTGTTTTGCATCGCAACAAGAATCCAATCCAGCACCAGTTGCGGCTGATTTAAATCCAGCCATTGCAAGCCAGGACGCAAATCAACGGGAGCAGTAACATCAGAAGCGACCAATACTATATGAGCGTCATCCGGGTAAATTGCAGCCTTACCAAGAGATGGGCGAAAGACCTCAATCTTGGGCATGGCTTCCCATTTATAACCTTCTACCAGCGTCAGGTCTGCTGGTGACAGACGTGCCAGGAGTTCATCCAGTGATGGTTCAGCCTCTTGCCGCAATTCATGGGCAATCACATAACGATAAGGCGACGCCAGCAAGACATCTTGCGCACCCGCAAGACGCAGGCGTGAACTGTCTTTTTGCGGCGGTTCTATCGTGACATCATGATGGCTGTGCTTGACGATATTAATTTTATGCCCTGCTACCGTCAGTTGCCTGACCAGGTATTCAAGCAAACTGGTTTTACCACTGCCCGACCATCCTATTACGCCCAGTATTTGCCCCGCCTTATTCGCATCATTCTTTTCACCGCTAGTCACAACGCTCTCCAAATCTTCAAAATCAGCATATGCATATAACTTACGAGTATGAACCAGTTACAGCCTCGTCATTCCATAGTCATATTTGAATGTAACAATTGTTACATTGCAATATTTCACAGGTTATCAGAATGCGTTTTCCCCTCAGGCTCTGGTCTTTTTGCTTCGCCCTGCTCTGCTTTTTGTTTGCCCTGAATGTGCAGGCGCAAGGCAATGTCATCGTCGTTGGTCAGGCAATAGACTTGTCCGGACCGAATGGTAGCATTGGCCGCGACTATGTGGCAGGCATTACGACCTACTTTGACAGTATCAATATAAATGGCGGCATAGGCGGTAAACGAATTAAATATCTGGTACGTGATGACCAGGGTAACCCGGCAGTGTCAGCGCAGGCCGTCAGCGACTTGCTCGAAAAAGACAAGGCAGATTACCTGCTGGGTGGCATAGGTGCGGCAGTAACAGATGCAGTGCTGGCCAATGCCAGGTTTTCACAAAGCGGACAAACCTTGTTCGCCCCTCTGGTGGCTTCGGTTAAAACTTATAATTCACGCGTACTGTTCTGGCGCCCCAGCCCTGAACAAGAGATGCAATACATCTTCTCTTACTTCGACAAACTGGGCATCAAGAGCGTAGGTATCGCTTATCAGGAAAACGCCCTGAATCAGGACATGTACCAGTACGTTGTCGCCGAATTGCGCAAACGCAATATGCTCATGAGTGGCCTGGTACGCATAGGTGCCTCAGCGGCTGATATGGAAAGGGAATCTGCGGTGCTGGCCAGATCCGCTCCTGGTATCGTGATTGCCATTGCAGATACACTTGGCACCGGTATTTTTTTGAAAGAATTCAGAAAACAGGCACCACGCACCTTTGTCGCTGGCATGTCACTCATCAATCTTGATACCCTGGCAGAAGTCGCTGGCCCCAAAGCATTGGAATGGACAGTGTTTTCGCAGGTTGTACCTAACCCCTTAAGCAAGAAATCCCTAATACAGATAGATCATAGCAATATGATGAAAAAATTCAGGGATGAAGACCTCTCTGCCCTGACGTTTGAAGGCTTCATGGTCGCCAAAACCCTGGTCAAAGCCATACAGACCGGCAAACCAGGACGCGATGCCCTGCAAGCCCTTGCTACGCAAAAAAGCGTCATCGACCTGGGTGGTGTTACCCTGAACCCATCAGATACTACACATCGTATGTCTAACTATGTTGACATGGCCCTCTTCAGAAAAGGTGGGGGATTGCTGTTTTAAGCGCACTTAATTATCAATAATACATTCATACAAAAAACGACATATATAGACGCAAATAGATAAGGTTTTTTGACATAGTCATGGTTTTAGAATAAAGTGCTGCACTGCAACAAAAGAATTTCAGGTTTGTTTGTCCAGCAAATAGAGAAATCTCGTTGCATTATTCAAAAATCAACCAGGTACAACATGTTTAATAAAAAAATTATCGCCGCTGCTCTGGCAATTTCCGGTTTGTTTATCGGCACAACTGCACATGCAGAGTTTTATGCTGGCGCCACTGTAGGCCAGGCTCGCTGGAATATGGATTGCGCAGGTACATCCAGCTGCAAAACCAATGACACATCCTTCAATGTTCTGGGTGGTTACAACTTCAACCCTCACTGGGGTATTGAAGGTAGCTACTACAATCTGGGTACAGTCAAAGCCAATGTCTATGGTATCGCTGCAGAAATGAAAGCAACCGGCATTGATCTGGCTGGCACATACCGCGCCCAACTTGGCAATAACTGGGGTCTGTTCACTAAACTGGGTCTGGCTTATTCCAAAGGCGAAGCAACTGCTGCTTTCAATAATGTCCGTGGCTCTACCAACAAAAATTCTGCACAAGTCATGGTCGGTGTAGGTGCAACATATGCATTCACGCCTAACTTCGCTGCACGTGCTGAAATCGCCAGCCGTAAAGTTGACTTTGTTGGCGGCGACGGCAACATCACTAACTTCAACGTTGGTGTTCAGGCCTCGTTCTGATATTGCGCTTAATAAGGCAATATCTGAAACAAGTTGTTCGGGCGCAGTAATGATTTAATGATTTAATAGTTTTACAAAAACTCAGTTAATCTTGCGCCAAATTGTCAGCAGCAAATTCACCGTTTGCTGCTGACAAAAATGTTTTACTCTCTTGCTCTGGACACAGTCTAACCGACAAGCATCCCTCTCCCCGCCTTTCCCCGCAGTTTTCAAATCCTTTTCAGCTGGCTTGTTCAGGTCTCTTACGGAGTCCTTACGGTCGATATTTACAATCAGCTATTTGCTTGCCCGATTGTCAGTATTGCTGAATGTGTCATGAAGCATATCAAGGACTTCATTGCCGCGGCATTACTGCTGTGCCTGCATTCGCCCTTCATCCTGGAAATTGTTTGTTATGACTCTGCATGGCCCTACCTTTTTACAAGAAGCAAAACCTGTCAACAATGCCCCTCTGACCTCTCCCGCCAATGCGTCAGCATCGAATCTGAACCAGCCATCTGAACAGATACCAGCGCAAAAGGCCATGATTTTCATTGACAGCCGCCTGCCAGATTTTCAGCAAATCGTAAATGCAGTAAAACCTGGTACTACAGTGGTCGTGCTGGATAAAGACCAGGATGGCGTTCAGCAGATCGCCGATGCACTCAAAAATTGCAGCAACCTGGATTCCATTTCCATCATCTCCCATGGCGACAATGGCGTGATGCTCCTCGGTAGCGCTGTCTTGCATGACGGTGATATGGCAATCTATCAAGGCCAGTTGCAAGCCATAGGTGCATCCCTGAAGCCAGGCGGCGACCTCTTGCTATATGGTTGCAATATAGGCACTGGCGTGGCAGGCGCACGGTTTATCAATGACCTTGCGAGCATGACAGGTGTTGATGTTGCGGCATCTACTAATGACACAGGTACCGCAACACAAAACGGCGACTGGCAACTGGAAATCTCGACTGGCAAGATCGAGGCAGGCTGCGCACTGAATATCCAGCAATTGACTGGCTGGAACCATCTCGCAGCTACTCTTTCAGCCTCTGATCTGGCCAGCCTGCAAGCAGCCATGGCAACGGCAAATTCCAACGGCAGGGACGACACCCTGACATTGACAGGTGACATCCTTTTCACAGCAAGCAACAACACCATCAGCATCACGGCTGATTCCGGCCATGCATTGACTATCATAGGCAGCAAAAACAACGCTGGCGGTGTGGTAACCATCAGTGGCGAAAACCTGACCCGCGTCATTGATGTAGCAGCGGGAGCGGCCGTCAGCCTGGAAAACCTGGTCATTACCAATGGCCTGGCAGCAGGGAATGGTGGAGATAATACTGGCAATCTGGCAGGTGATGGCAGATCCGGCTCCGATGGTGCAGGTGGCGGAATACGTAATGCTGGCACATTAACAATTAGCAATAGTACGGTCACTGCAAACAAAGCATCTGGCGGCGGCGGCACAGGTGGCGGGTTCCCCAAGGGTGGAGGAGGAGGAGGTGGTGGTGGCTATGGATCTGGCTTGGGTGGTACTGGCGGAATGGACCGGATTGGCGAAACACCCACAGCACCGACAGCAGGTCATGGAGGTAACGGTTCAGGTACATCAGGTGGCCAGCGCGGTGGCTACGGAGGCAGTACCACTGGCGGTGCTGGCGGTGGTGCACACGTGCAATTTCTTGGTCAAAGCTATTCAGTGGGTGGAGCGGGTGCGACAGCCAGCAACGGCACAATCTCCATCGGTGGCGGCGGTGGCGGCAGTGGTGGTTTTTTTATAGGTGGCACTGGAGGAAATGCAGTCGGCGGCATCTTTAACAGTGGAACATTGAAGATAACAAATAGTGTCATCTCCAATAACGTTGCTGCAGGCGGCGGTGGCGGTGGCGGTGCAGCAGCGAATTATTCAAATAGCGGTAATGGTGGTGCTGGTGGCCAAGGCATAGGCGGTATCTGGTCAACGGGCACTCTATTGATGGATGCAGCATCGGTCGCCACTTTGAGCACTGGAAACAAAGGTGCTGGTGGCTTTGGCGGCACGACTTCTGGAACTGGCAATATTGCTGGCGCCAATGGCAGCAGCATTGATACCAGTTTGGGCACGATTACTGCCTATAGTACTCCCGCGACTGTGAATATAGCTTTGTCCAAATCCACCCTGAAGGCTGGTGATACGCAAGATGTGACATTTACATTCTCCGAAGCCGTCTCTGACTTTGGAACTGCCGATATATATATTGCCAACGGCATACTGTCAAGCTTGCAAACCGCCGACAACATCACTTTCACGGCGACTTTTACACCGAATACCAATTGTGAAAGCGCCAGCAATGTCATTTCAGTCAATTTGCCTGGTACCTATAATTCGACTCATACGCCAGGTGTAGGCATCACCAGCAGCAGCAATTTCGTTGTAGACACCAAGGCACCAACGCTTACGATCAGCAGCAACGTCAGCACTCTCAAAGCAGGCGAAACGGCAACGATGAGCTTCGCCTTCAGCGAAGTTCCAACTGGATTTACTGCGGCTGACATTTCGGTTACAGGCGGTAGCTTAGGCAGTCTCACTGGTTCAGGCACAACGCGCACTGCGACATTCACACCAGATCCGGCAACCAACGCTGGCTCAGCCAGTATCGCCGTTGCGTCTGGCAGCTACACTGATGCGGCAGGCAATAGCGGTGGTGCTGGCAGCAGCCCTGCCCTGACTTTTGACACAGGAACACCTACTATCAGCACGGTCAGTGTCCCAGCAAATGCCACCTATGCGACAGCACAAAATCTACACTTCACCGTTAATTTTAGTGAAGCAGTGATTGTGACTGGCACACCCAACATCCCAGTCACGCTGGACACTGGTGGCACCGTTGCAGCTACTTATATCAGCGGCAGCGGCAGCACCTCACTTCTATTTGGCTATACCATCGTTGATGGCAATCAGGACAGCAACGGTATTTCTGTCGGCGGCAGCGTCACCCTCAATGGCGGTACCATCAAAGATGGTGCAGGCAATAATGCCAGTCTTAACTTGAACGGAGTAGCCAGCACAGCCGCAGTCAACGTTGATGGCATTGCCCCTGCGGTCAGTACTGTCACAGCTCCCGCCAACGCCACTTATATGCCAGGACAAGGTCTGAATTTTACAGTTAATTTTAATGAAGTCGTCAACGTTACAGGAACACCAACAATTCCAGTGACACTCGATACCGGTGGCACCGTAGCAGCTTCTTACGTAAGCGGAAGTGGCACTTCCGCACTCATATTCAGCTATACGGTTGTCAGCGGCAACCTCGATACCAATGGCATCAGTCTGGGTAGCAGTATTACTTTGAATAGTGGCAGCATCAAAGACACTGTAGGAAATAATGCTGTTCTCAATCTGAATGGTGTCGGCAGTACGACTGCTGTCATGGTGGATGGCGTTGTGCCTACCATCACCAGCATCAACCGTGCGTCAGCCAGCCCCAGCAACAGCAGCTTTGTTGATTTCCAGGTGACTTTCTCGGAGAGCCTGGCAAATGGTGGATTGGATATTTCCGATTTTGCGCTGGTAACGACAGGTACAGCCAGCGGAAACATTGCCTCACTATCGGGCCCCGTTGGCAACGTCTGGACCGTGCGGGTCAACACTGTCAGTGGTGACGGCACCTTAAGACTGGATTTCAAGAACAGCGGCACTGGCGTCGCCGACGTGGCGGGCAACGCCATCATTGGCGGGCATACTGGCGACGAGCTATATACACTGGATAACAGTGGCCCTGCGGTAACGAATGTCAGCTCAAGCACATCCAATGCCACCTATGCTGCGGGTACAGTCATACCGGTTACCATCACCTTCAATGAAACTGTCAATGTCACCGGAACACCACAACTGACACTGGAAACTGGCACCATAGATCGGGTAATTAATTATGTCAGCGGTTCGGGCACTAACACGATCACTTTTAATTACACTGTACAGCCAAGTGATGTCAGCGTAGATCTCGATTACCAGAACAGCACAGCTTTGCGCTTGAATGGCGGTACTATCAAGGATTCGCTGGGTAATAATGCCACATTGACGCTGGCTGCGCCGGGTGCTGCCAACTCGCTGGGCAGCAACAAAGCCATCGTCATTTATACTAATTCTCCCCCCGTCATTGGCGGTATTGTCGCTGGCCAAACCGTGACAGAAACCACCACGGTTTCACCTTTCGCAGGCGTGACTATCACCGATCCTGATGTGGGTGCTTCAGAAACCATCATCATCACTCTCGATCTGGCAGCCAAAGGTGCTTTTACTGCTGCCTCACTGGCAGCGACTGGCTTCTCGACGGCAGATGGTGGTTTGACCTATACCCATGCTGCCGGTACCCCGGCTGCCGTACAGGCTGCCATCCGTGGTCTGGTATTCCAGCCTGCTGCTGGTCGTGTGCCTGTCGGTAGTACGGAAACCACGACCTTCACCATCAGTGCCAATGA